>NZ_JBHIND010000034.1:0-1754 GCF_042194695.1 Bartonella sp. CM86QHHN | reverse complement strand
ATAAGTTTAGCGCTTGTCGTTTTAATTTTTCCAAATAGTTATAAAGAAACTGTTTCTTTACCTTTCATTTCTAAGTACGTGCAGCATAAGCTTTCTTTTCCATTGGATACTGTACTTTGGTACTCAGATATTGCTCTTTGGTATTCTTTTTTAGTTTGTGTATTGTTTCTTATGTTACGTACACGCAGTTTAATAAATATATCCATTTACACACTACAGTGCTCAGTTAAAAAGCCATAGTAAAATTCCCGATTTTATAAAACTGTTTAGATTACGTTGTCTCTTCTCAACGTTCGATAAAATCAACAAGAGCATAAAAAACTATCGGAAGCCGCTTGACATTATTTCTGTAATGTATATCTTTGGTATTAGGTGCCTCAAAAACACCTTAAACGAACAGCGGATAGATTGCCGACACAATTTTTCTTCCGCACATTAAAGGCTTTGACTCATTGTATGTTACACGCATATAATGGCATTGTCGGGTGTAGTTGCGCTATACAATACCCTTATGGGAAAAGCGTAACGACGGACTGTTCGCCGTGTTTTTGAGCACCCGGCATTCTTTATTGAGTGTCAATCAAAAACGTCTAATCGAACAGGAGTTCACATGAACACTCTCATAGAAATTAGAGAACAGGTTATTGATCAGGAAACTGTTCAAACAGTAAATGCACGTGATTTGCACGCATTTTTGGAAATTACATCAAAATTTGCAGACTGGATTAAAAATCGCATTAAAGAATGTAAGTTTCTGGAAAATATAAACTTTATAACGCTTTCTAAAAATTTAGAAAACGGTGGAAAGGTAAAAGAATACCACATTACATTAGACATGGCTAAACATCTTTCGATGATAGAGCGTAATGATAAAGGGCATGAAGCGCGTCAATACTTTATCAAATGTGAACGGCTTTTGAAACAAGTAGCAACACCACAAGTTGACTACTCCAAACCCGAAGCATTACTTGGTGTCTTAAATCACTTACAAAATCAAATCGAGCAAAAGGATAACACCATTGCTGGATTGACTCCAAAAGCAAAAGCTTTGGAAGGTTTAAAGCGCTCTGATGGGTTGTTTGGTCTTATCGAAGCAGCGAAAATGCTTGAAGTACGACCAAAGGACTTAACCGATTATTTGCGTAAACATGACTGGGTGTATCGACGGGCTCCAGGGGCGCCGCTGTTACCTTATCAGGATAAGATAAAGAAAGGATTCATGGATTGTCCCGCTATTACCATTCAAAGACCGGATGGTACAGAAAAGGTGCTCCCTTCAACAAAAATCACACCAAAAGGATTGGCATGTTTGAGAGAACAAATCCATGGAGGTGTACAATGAACACCAGTATCGACTTTTTATGTGATTTATGGATAGCTTTGTTTCAATTTTCTGATCGTGATGATGTCGAAGATAAGGCTTTTAATGCTCTCATTGAGACCATGGATGCAATAGAAAAAGCTTTGATTTTAAAACTTCAAGATGAATCACCAAATGCACTCAGAATTTTGGCAATGATTACAAATTTTGGAACCTTAAAACCTCCCCCGATTATGGAGCCTTTGTTAAAAGCTTACGAACCAAATTTGGAGAGCCCCATTAAAAAGGTTGCTTAATTAAAAAAATAGAACTCCCCTCCCCATTTTAAAAGTGGGGAGGAAGTTAAGCCGCGTTTTTGATTGTAATAACGACTTGCTTGCCAAGAACACTCAGTGCTTGCTCTAGTGTTTGAAGCTTAGTTGGATAATTTGGA
>NZ_JBHIND010000046.1:0-3572 GCF_042194695.1 Bartonella sp. CM86QHHN | reverse complement strand
AGAACCATCTTCAAAAAGAGCCGCATCAAATTTACCTGTCTTTATCCGAGAAACCACCGCATTATGTGAAACACCCATCTTTTTTGCAAACGCACGAACCGATAGACCCTTACGATTCTTCTTATTCATAGTTGCTCCTTGCTTTTTCTCTGCCATAAGAAGTAAGAGTTTACGGTGTTACGAATGATTGACAATCGGGTATAATCCGGTATATATTCCGGTATGAAAACAGATACACTCCAAATTACACAAGAATTGTTGGCTTTTAAAAAAAACTTTGCGATAAGATGTGGCTACACAAAAGAAGATTTAGAAGCTGTGGATTCTCCACCATTGACAGATGAAGAGCTTGCACGCTTAAAGCCAGCTAAAGGCGTTTTACCAGCCTCCTTTTTAAAGTCTGTAACAGAAGAGCGCCGTAAATGTGGGTGAAGTCTTAAAAAAAGCAAGCGGTTGTTAAGATAACCACCTCCCCACTCTAAAAACAATGCTTTACAGTTGAAATTAAACTTCAATTGTATTACATTGAAATACAGTTGAGAGAGGAGAAGTCATTATGGCTACCAGTCGCATGGTTCAGGCACGTGTACCGGAAGAAATTCAAAATGTCGCTAGTCAAGTTATTCAAGCCTCTGGTTTGTCAGTAAGTGATGTCGTGAGAGTGTTGATGACACGTATTGCGCAAGATAAAGCTATTCCTTCTTTTTTGTTTCAACCCAATGCAGAAACCATAGCGGCTTTTGCCGAACTTGATGAAGGCAATTTAAAAAAGTTTCATTCCGTAGACGAATTATTTGATGATCTTTATGCGGACGATTGAACGTACCACCATTTTCAAACGTGATTTTAAGCGTGAAATGAAAGGGCAACATCGGCATCTTTTAGATACTGATTTACGCAAAGTCATCACAGCATTAGCAAATGATCAACCTCTAGAGATACGGTACCGTGATCATGCATTGACTGGAAATTGGAATAATTACCGAGATTGTCATATTCGACCTGATCTAGTGTTGATTTATCGCTTGATTGATCAAGACCGATTGATTTTAGTGCGTCTAGGCTCTCATTCACAACTTGATCTTTAGATCACCTCCCCATTTTGAGAACGGAGAGGGGATTTCTGTTTTTTGAATTTAAGCAACTTTTTTAATGGGGCTCTCGAAATTTGGTTCATAAGCGCGCAACAAGGAATCCATGCTATGCGGTAATTCTGAAGCTCCAAAATCTGTAAGAATTGCCAAGATCTTTGTAATATTAGGCACGTCATTTTGAAGTTTTAAAACTAGAACCTTTTCTATTGCATTCATAGTTTGAACCAGAGCACTACAATCTTTGTCGCTCACATTTTCATCATTAGAAAATTGAGATAATGCCATCCACAAATCGCATAAGAAGTTGGTATCTATTTTCATTGCACACCTCCATGAATTTGTTCTCTTAAACATGCTAATCCTCTGGAGGTAATTTTCGTTGAAGGGAGTACCTTTTCTGTACCATCAGGTCTTTGGATAGTAATAGCAGGGCAATCCATGAATCCTTTCTTGATCTTGTCCTGATAAGGCAACAGAGGTGCTCCTGGAGCACGTCGATAGACCCAATCATTTTTACGCAAGTAATTGGTTAAATCCTTAGGTCGCACTTCAAGCATCTTTGCGGCTTCTATCAAACCGAACAGCCCATCAGAACGCTTTAAACCATCAAGTGCTTTTGCCTTTGGTTCTAATTTAGCAATGATATTGTCTTTCCGCTCGTTTTCATCTTTTAAATGCGTTAAGACACCAAGCATTACTGCTGGACTGGAGTAGTCGATCGATTGAACATAGGATTGCTTTATCTCGCCCCTACGCCATGCAACAAATAACTTAATAAGCATATAACGGACTTGAGAAGATTTTTCTGTATTCGATAATGTCGCAATCAATAACGCTTGCTCTTCGTTAAGCCAATATTCTGTTACGTTATTGCCCTTTATTACGTGCGCCACAGTGGCGCACCTCCCAAACCGTTCTATTTCTTGCATATTTCTTGTAATTAATTTTCTAACGTCACGTGTACGAACAAACCCTAATTTTTCTGCTAAGTCCACATCGCGAACACGAGGCTCGTTTTCGACTTCTCGTAATTTGATTAATTTGTCTTTATTGGTAGGTGAGTATGTGCTATTATTCATTGTAATTGACCTCTTTCAGGTTAGTTAGATGTAAAGCGTTAGAGAGAGTTTTTGCGGACTTATGCTCTAGCGCTTTTTCTTTTTTGAGAATGTTAATTATTTCAGATGAAAGAGAGCGATCATTCTCAGTCGCCCGATTAAACAACCACTCCTTTAATGTATGTGGCATATTTATTTTATATTGGATCGTTTTCATTTTACCTCCATATGCACATATTCAGTACCATAAAGGTACCTTGTGTCAAGTGTATTTTAGGTATATTTTAGGTGCATGACAAAAAAAGATCGTGTGCAATTTAAATTTCTCATTCCAATTGAACTGAAAAATCAATTGGAAGAGCTTGCGGAAGCAAATCATCGTAGCCTTACGGGTGAAATTCTTGCTCGTTTAGAAGATTCTATCCGCACTACCGTTACATTAAATCACCTACTGGCAATGAATTCAGAAGATCTCAAAAAGCTCCTTGAACAACCACTCGTGAATAAAAAAAAATAAGATGCCACACATAGCCCCCTCAAAACGCTTTAAGCCTTCAAGCGCTTCTGCTTTTGATGCTAATTCGGCAATAACATGGTCTTTCTGTTCTATTTGACTTTGTAAGTGATTTAAGACACCAAGTAATGCTTCAGGTTTCGAATAGTCAACTTGTGGTGTGGCTACTTGTTGTTCTAATTCTTGCCAGCGGTCTATGATTTTTGCTCGTAAGGCAGTGCTGTAACCCGAAACAAGAATTAAACATTCACGTTTGGGTAGGTTATAACAGTTTTGAGGCTTACCTTGTTTATCTAAATAGGTGGATCCAAATTTGGATTGACTCCCTTCAGGGTATAGTTCTCCTAACATTTGCCGAATATCACGCATGATATGAGCGTGTTGTTTACCACACAACTCAGCAATTTCACGACTAGACATAGTCTGAGTAACAGCACTATTAGCAGTGCTTTCTTTAATTTCTATAAGTGTGTTCACTGTGAACTCCTTGGTAATAGAGGTTTTCTATCNGTGAGGGTATTGTATAGTGTAACTACACCCGACAAGACCGTTATATGCTACAGCATATAATGAGTCAAAATCTTTAATGTTCAGAAGACTGATTATTTCGGCAACCAATCCGCTTGGTATTTTAAGGTGTTTTCTAGGCACCCGATTCGACAATAGATATAATGATACTGTCTTGTCAAGTGATAAAAAACTTTTTCTAAAAAATAATCCCATATTGTACAGTAACATACTGAAATTGTTATTTATCAATAAGTTAAGTGTACAATGTACAGTCAATTTGAAAATTCTGTCGCTAGCGATAGTTTGCGCTCGCCTGCCCCGCAATGAAGCCAACCCGCTGGGAAGTACCTTTTGAATTGATTTTATTGTATTTTTTCTGGAAAAAGCGAAGCATTA
>NZ_JBHIND010000015.1:0-1253 GCF_042194695.1 Bartonella sp. CM86QHHN | reverse complement strand
TGTCAACTCTTGCGCAATGATCACTTCATTTGTCCAGTCAAGGGTGACAGGCGCTTTTAAAGGAGCAGTATAGAATGTTGGATCAATGGCAAGCTGTAAAATGCCGTTGCCTACAGCACCTGTTTGTTGAAAGCCTTCATCTCTGTAACTATCATCAAGAAAAGGGTCTGCAAACATGCCCTTTTTGGCAACAGGTTCTTTAGAGTCAACATTGCTTTTAATACGCTCTAATTGCATCAATCGATCAAGCGAAAGCACTCGTTGAAAATAGCGCCACATTTCATCATAGGGGGCAACACGGGTGCCATCATTGACCACAACCGGCGTTTCAAGCCAATTGTTGGTAATGGTTGCAAGGGACAACACATCANCGGTCAATGCGGGGGAGTTTGTAAGTGTAACTGACGATAATATCACCACCTTGCGCCCCACCTGAGACAGTGATTTCCTGCGCTGTTACTTTATCAGCCGTGATTTTTGCGCGATAGCGGTAAGTCACCTTATAGCTGCTCCCTGCTAAAGGTTCGTCTCCCACGGGTGCCCAATCAATGGTGTCTCCTGTTTTTTTAAAATCTGTGCCTTCTTTAAATTCCTTGCTTCCTTGAACGACTTTAATAAACGCGGTGATGCTTTTATCAGGAACACCATCACGCCCTGCGGCAACCGCACCGCGGGTGACGTTAACGGTTTTTTCTTTTGTCAACAAAAGAGACTGAATATCGGCAAGAGGAAAATAATAGGGTTTAAAGGTGAAACTTGTTTTCCCTTTTGGAGGCGCAAAAATATGCGTTTCGCTAGGAACAACGCTTGTCGAAAAATCCTCTGGCTCTTCATGGCGCAAAGCCGCTAAGCGTTTGCGTTTAAAGCCATTGATATTGGCTTCTCCTTCTTGAATACTAAACACTTGGCAACCATTATTTGCTCCCAATGCGCTCACACGGCAGCCACTCACGATATAATGTCCATGAGCGCGGTCGTACGTCGCAATAGCTTGCATGGCGGGTTCAAGCAGTGATGGGGATTTTTGATCAATCAAAACGCCATCTTGTAAAATATAAACCGGAAAGAAAGTGCCATTCTGCGCATCCTCTTTTAGTGCCCAAACAAGCTTTGCTGTTTCGCGTGCCGCTCCAGGCTCTCCTTCTGCTAAGGTGCCAGGGACTTGCCCCAATAGCTCTGGATCATCTTCGTGTGTTATCCATTTTTTTTGCAGCTTCACACCAATTTCCAAGCGCCCAATCATGGCAACATTG
>NZ_JBHIND010000005.1:0-1966 GCF_042194695.1 Bartonella sp. CM86QHHN | reverse complement strand
CTCATGGGTGAAGACCAACACGGGCTCGTCGAGGGGAAAAACTTGGTTGTCAGCATCAGGGGCTGTAACAACCGCCCCAATAGCGGTCTGATCAAATGTTGCTAAAGGACGGGAATCCTCACCAGCCTCTACAATGCGAATCCCATGATTAAATTCTATTGCCATTTTGCTCTCCAAATCAATGAAGAGACCATAACAACAAGAGCTCCCTTTCATAAGTCTGACACTGTCAGTCAAAAAGCCCTTTTAAAGGGCTTTAAAGGGGACTTAAAGACGGAAGAGCATACAAGCCTTTAAACGCGCTTATACAAAGATCTTTAATTTAACTGCGCCATCACCACCCCGTCCAGCACCATTTACTGTTCCATCTTCACCATCTCGATAACCGCCACCGCCACCGCCGCCATATCCTTTTTCAGCTCCGCTTCCTCCATTGCCACCATACTGGCTTTTTCCTCCCTTACCTCCATTATTAGCTATACCACTACCACCACTCCCACCACTCCCACCTCCACCTGCTCCACCATAGGTACTATCCCCTCCATCACCGCCACAACTATCATTAAAGCCACCACCACCTCCTCCGCCTCCATGCCAAGGATGTTCTTTTCCCGCATAACCATTATTATTACTACCACTTGCAGTTCCATAACCACCTGAAACTCCACCACCACTATTTCCACCAATATAACCGTTATTCCCCTTACCACCCCGTGCTGTAAGAATAGAACCAACTAGCGTATTACCACCATTAATACCATTTCCATATCCGCCTTTTCCAATAGCCACTACATCATTATTCTGTAATTGGCGTTTTTGAATCTTTAAAGAAATACATTCACCACCACCTCCTCCTCCACGTTGGCCACCGCTCCCGCCACCTCCCCAAGCCATGATTTCAATATCAGTGTCATCTGTCACCCCATCAGGCCAAGGAATATTACCACTCTGCAACATAACGATTTCAATGTACTCTTCTTTACGCTTTTTGATTAAAGCATCCAAAAGAGCATCCACTTGCACCTTGGTATAAACAGCTTCACCATCAACTCTCAAAGGTCCTTTCAAGGTACTTCCATTTGTGCTTAAACTTGTCACCGTTTCACCATTATGAATAAGGCTAAACGACGAATTACCCAAAAGTTCTAAGCCACCACTCATGGTGACTTTGCTGGTAAATTTATTATAATTCTGCCATTCATTTGGGCTTGTGAGGCGCCCATAGCTGGTCATATCTTGATTAATCTTGGCTCTAAAATCATCAAGCCCCACGATATCTTCGGTTTTATGTTGATGCGCGCCTAATAGTGAGACAGCACTGCCAAAGGTAAAGTTATTGTTGCTTGATTTATAGAGAACATAATTGTTGGCAGCATCTTTTGCGCCTNTTGATCAATTTTGGTCAAGTTTTCCCGCAAGATTGGGAATTCAGAACTGATAAAACGCCCCTCTTTAGGCAATTCCATGTCGAGTTTTTTGGTTTTGGTCATCTCTGTTCTCCCATCACAATATGCCAGCGCCAAAATCACTCACCATGGACCGCGCTGCTGGTCCACCGGTAAGAGTGAGTTTGAGGCGCGCTTGTTTGGCTGTTTTGTCACTGCTCACAAATTTTCGTTCTGTCCAAAGTGGTTCAGCGAGTTGTTCTGTTTCGTCAAGTTTCAAAGGGGTGAAACCACCATCATCTAGTTGCATCTCCAGTGAAAAGGTTGCACCACCCGGTAAAAAGGTTTTGATATAGCTCGTTAACCTTGCCTTTTCACCAAAGGCAAAAGCACGCGTGACATAGGTCGCTTCCTTATGGATCTTTCCCGCGATCAATTGAACAGGCGCAAATAACACCGGTGAGAGTTTCTCTGTTCCTTTAAGAATAGCGCGAAGCTTTATCTTTTCACTGATATATTCAGTAAGACTGAGCAATTGAAAGGGAAGGAGTTGATAAACCGTGCCGTTGTTTCTTTCAATT
>NZ_JBHIND010000065.1:3951-4756 GCF_042194695.1 Bartonella sp. CM86QHHN | reverse complement strand
AAGTGACAATGTGAATGCCATGATTAAAGGACAAGCGATACCCGTTTATCGTATTGACCTTCGTCATATGGAAAACAGTCGGATAGATTGGCAAATATTTGCAACAAAAAAAGAAGTGGTTTTGAAATCAACAAAAAAGCCTCGTCCCCATCAAGAAGAAGCCATCAAGAAAATCTGTGAAGGTTTACAAGAAGCAGACCGTGGCAAGCTGATTATGGCATGTGGAACGGGGAAGACTTTCACCAGTTTGAAGATAGCAGAAACCCTTGCTGGGAAAGGCAAGCGTGTTTTGTTTCTGGTGCCTTCTCTGGCTTTAGTCTCGCAAACAATCCGTGAATGGACAGCTGATGCACAAATCCCGTTGCGTTCTTTTGCTGTGTGTTCGGATACGAAAGTAGGCAAGCGTCGCAAAAACCAAGATGATATTGTTGGTATGGAAACATCAGATCTTGTTCTCCCTGCTACTACGGATGCTCAAGCCCTTGCCAAAGAAGCTTGCGAAAACCTAGCAGATGCAATGACGGTTATCTTTTCAACTTACCATTCAATCCAAGTGATTTCGGATGCACAAAAAGAGCATGGTTTACCCGAATTTGATCTGATCATTTGTGATGAAGCGCATAGAACAACTGGGGCTTCATTGGGAAGTGAAGACAATGAATCTGAATTTATCAAGGTTCACGATAACAGCATCATTCGAGGTAAAAAACGTCTGTATATGACAGCAACGCCGCGTATCTTTAGTGACACTGCTAAAAGGCGGGCGGATGAGATCAATGCTGTTTTGGCATCTATGGACGATGAA
>NZ_JBHIND010000065.1:0-3840 GCF_042194695.1 Bartonella sp. CM86QHHN | reverse complement strand
ACAAAGCTCTTTAATAAAATTATCAAATCTCATATTGATGATTTCCTTCAAACCGTTCCCTTTCTAAACTGTGAAGTAAGACATATTGACGGAACGCAAAGCGTCAAAAAACGCAATGAGGAATTGGATTGGCTTAAAGAAGATGCGGGGCAAAATGTTTGTCGGATTTTAAGCAATGTTCGGTGTCTGTCTGAAGGGATTGATGTCCCTGCTCTTGATGCCATCATGTTTTTACACCCGCGCAATAGCCAAGTCGATGTGATACAGGCGGTAGGGCGTGTGATGCGTCGTGCTCCAAATAAGAAAACAGGCTATATCATTTTACCCATTATCATTCCTTCACACTTAGAAGCCAAAAAGGCTTTAAAAAACAATAAGAGATACCGTGTTGTTTGGCAAGTTTTGCATGCTTTACATTCTCATGATGAAAGGCTTGCTCGAACAATTAATCAGATGTCTTTAGGACAAGATAGCAGCCATACGATTGAGATTATAGAGATTAAGCGTGCCAATGAATTAAAAGAACTCACCACAACGGTTGATGAGATCTCGATACCATCAAAAGCAGAAAGTTCTGGACATACCATTGGAACAGCAGAAAGCAAATCTCAATCGGTATCTGGAGGACAAGAAGACTTATTCCGCCGTTCTGAATTTTTTGATTTTGTCAAAGCCATTTTTCTGGATAGTTTTAAAATCACGGATTATTGGGGCATTTGGGCGAACAATGTTGCTGAGATTGCTCAAAACCATATCACGCATCTTCAAAACCTACTTGCCGATGAAAGTAGTGAAGCCTTTCATGCTTTTGATGCCTTTCATAAGGAATTAAAGAACAACGTCAACAGTGAAATCAAGCAAGAGGAAGCGATTGAGATGCTTGCACAGCATCTTGTCACGCGTCCCGTGTTTGAAGCCTTATTTGACGGTAATGAATTTGTACAGAACAATGCTATTTCGCAAGCAATGGATAAGATCTTAACGGAACTGGATAAAACCAATATCGAAGAGAAAACGAAAGATCTTGATCAATTTTACAAAAGTGTCACGTTCTGTACAGCGGGCATTACCAAAACGCATGCAAAACAGAATCTTATTATCAAACTTTATGAAAGCTTTTTTGCCAAGGCATTTAAGAAAACCACAGATAAGCTTGGAATTGTTTACACGCCCGTTGAGGTTGTTGATTTTATTATTCATTCCGTTAATGATGTTTTAGAGCAAGAGTTTGGAAAAAGCTTGGGATCACGGGGTGTCTCTATCCTTGATCCTTTCACCGGAACGGGTACTTTTATCACGCGGCTGTTACAATCTAAACTGATCAAACCAGAGGATATGGAATACAAATTCCGTCATGATATCCATGCCAATGAGATTGTTCTCTTAGCCTATTACATAGCAGCGATTAACATTGAATCGACGTATCATAGTCTTATGAAAGGAGAGTATATTCCTTTTAAACATATTGGCTTAACCGATACGTTTCGGATGCTTGAAGAGAAGAACTTACTACAGGAATTGTTTAAAGAAAACAGTGAATATTTAGAACATCAAAAGAAGATGAATATTGAAGTTATCTTTGGAAATCCTCCTTATTCAACAGGTCAAAAAAGTGCTAATGATAATGCAAAGAATACACCTTATCCGATATTAGATGACCGCATTCGTGAAACTTATGCCGCTCAGTCAAATGCAAATCTTATACGAAATCTATATGATAATTATATTCGTGCCATTCGCTGGGCTAGTGATCGTATTGATAATGCTGGAGTAATCGGTTTTGTTTCTGGTTCTGGTTACATAGAAAAGTCTACAATGGATGGTTTACGAAAATCTTTAGCCAAAGAATTTAGCAGTATTTACGTACTCAATTTACGAGGAGATCTTCGCAAAAATATGTTAAGCAATGGAGTTGCTCAAGAAGGTGAAAATGTTTTCGGCAATGGAAGTATGACTGGTATTGCTGTAACCTTGTTTATCAAAAATCCCAATGCTATTGGACCTTGTAAAATTTACTATCATGATATTGGTAATAATCGTACGATAAAAGAAAAACTTACAGCTCTGGAATGTTTTGGTAGTGTTGGTGGCATTACGGATAAAAAGGGCTGGCAAGTAATTGCACCAGATAAGCATGGTGATTGGATACATCAACGTGATGAGAGTTTCGAAACATTCCTAGCTTTAGGAGATAAGAAAGGACATAATAAAAAGCTCTTTAAAACGTTTTCTTGTGGTATCTCAACTAGCCGTGATGCGTGGGCATATAACTCAAGCCGTGAAGCTTTAGCTAAAAATATGCGTAATATGATTAATTTTTATAATAGTGAAGTGAAACGTTTTAATGATATTTATCACACTGACTGTAAAACACGTACAAAAATTGTAGATAATTTTGTAAATTCAGATGCTAAAAAAATCAGTTGGAGTCGTTCTCTTAAACAACAATTAATTAGTGGAAAGATTTTCGAATTTGAAGATAAATACCTTATTCAAAGCCTCTATCGCCCTTTTAC
Source organism: Bartonella sp. CM86QHHN (assembly GCF_042194695.1). Classification (NCBI taxonomy): domain Bacteria; kingdom Pseudomonadati; phylum Pseudomonadota; class Alphaproteobacteria; order Hyphomicrobiales; family Bartonellaceae; genus Bartonella; species Bartonella sp. CM86QHHN. Next base: position 1,324 of record NZ_JBHIND010000065.1, on the reverse strand, counting down.
ACAACAGTGGCTTTATTACAATCGCATTTTTAATGAGAGAGTTTTACAATTCTCTATAGGGAAAGCGGTAAAAAATAAGGTAATACAAGTTACAGGCGTAGGAGCAAGAAGTGGATTTTCTGTTTTGATGAGTAAGGATTTACCTAACCTTCACGCAATAGATACAGGTCAATGCTTTCCAAGATACTTTTATGAAGATATTACCTCCTTAAAATCTAAAGATAATAACCAGTCACATTTATTTACGAATTCTATAGAAAAAAGCAACAATGCTGATTTACAACGCCGTGATGCCATTACAGATGCGGGATTAGCACATTTTAAAGCAGCTTATCCTAATGAAACCATAACAAAAGATGATCTATTCTATTATGTTTACGGTCTTTTGCATTCGGAAGATTATCGCGCCCGTTATGCTGATAATTTATGCAAAGAATTGCCTCGTATCCCTTGTGTAAAGAGTGCTGATGATTTTTGGAAGTTTGTAACAGCAGGGCGTGAACTGGGTCATTTGCACGTGAATTATGAAACTGTAGAGCCTTATCCCGTGACCTTTAAAAAGGGTAATCCAAAACAGACAGAGATCTCTAATCCCGAAAAATTCTATTATGTAACTGAAATGAAATTCGCAAAAATTAAGAATAGTAAGGAAAAGGATAAATCGACTGTTTTTTATAATAGCAATATCACAATAACAGATATCCCTCTTGAAGCTTATAAGTATATCGTCAATGGCAAACCTGCTCTTGAATGGGTTATGGGGCGTCAATGTGTAAAGACTGATAAAAAGAGTGGCATTGTCAATGATGCCAATCGCTATGCTGTTGAAACCATTGGCAACCCTGCCTACCCTCTAGAGTTATTTCAAAAGGTTATTACCGTAAGTTTAGAAACAATGAAAATCGTAAAAAAACTACCAAAATTGGAAATAAGAGAAACTGAATAACTTATAAAGCATGCTCACATAATGGGTATGATAAACTCATAAGGGGTATAAGGTTTTATACCTATAGGTTCTTATATCCCTTTTATAAATTGCTGACATACAATCTTTAAAAGGATAATTTATCATGCGTTATTTAAAAAGAAGAAACTTGCACTTTTAGATACTCTTATTTACATTGCCTTTAAAAGATTAAACCGTAATCTAAAATGATAGCTTTATTGTTATCAGAAGCTTTATTTAAAGAGGGTTATGTATATTCATTTTCTTATATTACTTATAGGTTTTGAATGTTTCTACCCCCCCAAAACCCTTACAAAACATAGAGCATTAGTTGAATTTATAGGTTGTACTATTGATATAGGTTGTTTTTTGAAAAAT
>NZ_JBHIND010000035.1:0-58703 GCF_042194695.1 Bartonella sp. CM86QHHN | reverse complement strand
ATTAGACATATCTGTAGCATTTTTATCTTCTGTCGAGATTGGCAAAAAATCTGTTCCTGTAGGACTGGAGGAAAAGATAATTGAACTCTATGCTTTAGATCAAGAGGTAGCAGAAATTTTGAGAAGAGAATCGGATGCTTGTCGCAAAAGTTTTACAATCAAGACTTCTGATCCGTTGAGGCGTAAAACTGTTGGCATGTTTTTTAGAACTTTAAAAGATTTTTCACAAGAGGATTTAGAAGCATTCAAAACATTATTAGAGATGATTAGCGAAGCGCAAAGAAAAGAAAATGCTACTGTTGTAGACAAATGTTAGAAAATCCTATTCCCTAACTTTTATCCACGTATCCCGTACTTTAAAAAAGATATATAAAATCAATAGATTATGTACAGAAAAAAGAAACATGGTACGCCCAAGGGGAATCGAACCCCTGTTTCCGCCGTGAAAGGGCGATGTCCTAACCGCTAGACGATGGGCGCAAACCAATGATGAGGCTTATAGAGAGGATCTTTTTACTTCGCAAGCCCTCTGTGTCATTTTTTTTGAAAAAAGTGTGTTTTATTGAATAATTTTTGAGCGATTCCTGTTTAGATCATTTTATTTTCTAAGATTTTTTGTAGAAAAAATATAAAGTTATCATGATTGATAGAAAATTTTGATGTGGGTATCATCTCAGGGAATGATATTTTCAGTTTTGAGGAGTAGGCAAAAATGATCAAAAACAGCATTTTTAATGTATTTATTTTTTGCATATTTTATCGCTTGTTATCTTTGCTCACCACATGAGAATATTATTTAACTTGCTTGAAAGAGCCTTTATACAGAAGATTTCTCATTTGAGTTTATCATAAAGCAAAAACTGTATAATTTATGAAGTAGAAAGAAAATATTTATTACCAAATTAACAAATAATACAAAAGTTTTTCTATGAACAATCCATAGATTATTTGCAGTTTAACAAAATATAAATAGATATCTGTATGCTAAAAATGAAAATATTAAATCAATTTTTATAGAATATATGAAGAAAATATTTTTTTATATTTACTTTTACATGTCTGTAAAATTTTTAAAATTAAAAACCATTCATTTGCTCTTTTACATATTGAGAAGGTTCTTGATTTGAAAATGAATTAGTGTGGATAAAGGGTAGATTGAGTTTTTTCTCATTTCAATTCGCTAGTTTTTTAAAGAGGTGCAATAAGTTGAGATAAAATATTCGAATTTTGCAAATTTATTCTCCATATTTATAATATTTCAGAATTAGGGTGTGCGCATATTAAGTCTTGTTTTTTACTTTAATGTAAGGTTCTATTTTGATATATGAGTGCGTTAAGATTTTTGCATTAAAGATTTATAGTTAAAGCTATGGAATGGTAGGAAGGAATGTGTTATCATTTACTGATCTACTTTCATTTTATCCATTCCCTAAGTTATCATATGAAAGAATGTTTTTTGTTCCATACTTGTTGATTTAGAAGAGATGTTTTTATTCTTTCTTACCAAGTCTTCAATATTCTTTAACTTGTTATTGATTATTTTTTAGAACTTTTTTTATGGAAACTTGCATTTATCTGTTTTACAGATTTTCATTCTGAATTAGATATTTTATAAAGATTCTGAAATCTTTGAAGACAATAAATATTATATTTTTAGGAATGTTGATTGAACAAGCGGGGATAATTCTATTAGAGAAAATGAAATAAATAGAGCAGGGTATTTCTTTTGTTCTTATGAACATAAGTACTTTTTGTGTTGATTGGCACATCATTTAAACGATTTTTCAATGAAGATAGGGATCAGTGGTTAATAATGGCAGAAGCTTTAAAGGTTGGTGTTGCGGGACTTGGTACAGTTGGTACTTCAGTTGTTCGAACTCTATGTGAAAAAGCGAATAGTTTAGCTTGTCAATGTGGGCGATTCATCAAAGTTGTTGCTGTTAGTGCGCGTGATAAAGGTCGCAATCGTGGAATTGATCTTAGTGGTATAAAATGGTTTGATTCACCTGTGGAGTTGGCTGCTTCTGATGAGATTGATGTTTTTGTAGAGTTAATTGGTGGTGAATTGGATGTGGTGTATACCGCTGTTAAGAGAGCGCTTGAGGCGGGACATCATGTTGTAACAGCCAATAAAGCTCTTCTTGCTCGACATGGAGTAGAGCTGGCTATAATTGCAGAAAAAAAAGGTGTTTTTCTTCATTTTGAAGCAGCTGTTGCAGGGGGGATTCCTGTTATCAAAGCGATGAGAGAATCACTTGTTAGTAATCGCATATCGCGAATTTATGGTATTCTCAATGGAACCTGTAATTATATATTAACACGTATGTTTACGGAAGGTCTTTCATTTAAAGATTGTTTAGCAGATGCACAGAGACTTGGGTATGCTGAAGCAGATCCAAGTTTTGATATTGAGGGAAATGATACTGCTCATAAATTAGCTTTGTTGACAAGCTTGGCATTTGGAACTGCTGTTTCGTTAGATGATGTTTATGTTGAAGGAATTCATAATATTTCGCAAATTGATATTCGAGCAGCTGATGAATTGGGGTATCGGATTAAGCTTTTAGGGGTTGCATTAAAAACGGATTCTGGAATAGAGCAACGCGTTCATCCAACAATGGTACCAACATCCTCAATGATTGCACAGATAAATGGTGTAACCAATGCTCTTTCTATTCAAAGTGATTTATTAGGTGAATTACTGTTTTCTGGTCCTGGCGCCGGAGGAAAGGCAACAGCATCAGCCGTTATTGGTGATTTGGCTGATATAGCAAAAGCACGTTCTGGTTTTCAGTATGCACCTGTTTTAAGACGTCCAGCATTAGAACTTGCTCCTCATAAAAAAGCACGTATTTCGCATCATGCAGGTGGTTATTTTATTCGTTTAAATGTTCATGATCGTACTGGTGTTTTTGCCGAGGTCGCAAGGCATATGGCTGATAATCACATCTCATTGGAGTCGATTGTTCAAAGATCTTTTGTAGAAGATCAAATTGAAAAAACAATTATTTTAATTACGCACGAAACAACAGAGGTGAATGTACGACAGGCACTTGCAGAAATTGAAAAAGATGGACATCTTGTTGCAAAATCTCAATTTATTCGTATTGAACCTATGGCAAAGAATTGATAACTTTCTTGATAATAAAAAAAGCACGCTTGAGTTCTTTTATCTCTTGTGGAAAATTTTCATCTTTGCCAAAAAACTTTATTCTTAGTATTTAATAAGGACTCATATTTTTTCTGGTATTCATTCGGTAGGATTTTTTCATATGCCCACAACTCAGAAGATTTTAAATGGACTTGATCGTATTTTGACGCTTGAATTGGTACGTGTTACTGAACGTGCTGCTGTTGCTGCTGCACGCTGGCGCGGACGTGGCGATGAAAAGGCAGCGGATCAAGCTGCTGTAGATGCAATGCGGCAGGAACTTAATCGATTGCCTATTGATGGTACAGTGGTGATTGGTGAAGGTGAGCGGGATGAAGCGCCTATGCTTTATATTGGAGAAAAAGTAGGTCTTCAAAGTGGATTGGCGATCGATATTGCACTTGATCCACTAGAGGGTACAACACTTTGTGCTAAAAATATTGCCAATTCTTTGGCAGTAGTTGCAATTGCTGAAAAGGGTAATCTCCTTTATGCCCCTGATGTTTATATGAACAAAATTGCTATTGGTCCTGGTTATCCAAAGGGAGTAGTCGATATAGATGCTTGTCCTACCGATAATATACATGCTCTTGCGAAGGCTAAAGGAGTGACTGTTAATCAGATTGTTGTTTGTATTATGGATAGACCTCGTCATGAAAAATTGGTTAATGAAGTACGAGCGACAGGGGCGTCGATTCGCTTGATTGGGGATGGAGATGTGGCTGCTGTTATTGATACAACTGATCCAGAAGAAACAGGTATTGATATCTATATGGGGATTGGTGGAGCACCTGAAGGTGTCTTAGCTTCTGCTGCTTTGCGCTGCATTGGAGGACAGATGCAAGGTCGTTTGCTGCTTGATACAGAAGAGAAAATTGCTCGTGCAGCTAAAATGGGGATTAGTGATCCCAATAAGGTTTATACAATGGAAGAAATGGCAAAGGGTGATGTTTTGTTTTCAGCAACAGGGGTGACAGATGGCAATATGCTTTCTGGTGTTAAATTTACATCTCGTTACATTCAAACGGAAACTCTCGTAATGCGCTCCCATACGGGTACAGTCCGTAATATTAAAGCAAAGCATAGAAATCATTCGAAATTTGATTAATGCTTTCTTTTTTGTCACTAAAAATAGAGGGAGTTTTTCTAGGAAAAACGCTTCCATGAATCTACTTTCATGGAAGCGTTTATAGATATGAGAATACCTTAAATATTATGAGATCTGGACAGAATGTACCCAGCCATTTTTATCTTCTATGTTCCCTTTTTGAATGCCAACCAATTGTGTACGAAGCTGCTTTGTAACTTCTCCAACTGTTTCATTTCCAATAATAAATTCTCCCCCTTTATATCTAAAACGACCAATTGATGTGATAACGGCAGCTGTACCACAAGCAAAGGCTTCTTTAAGGTGTCCACTCTTTGCATCTTCTTGAAGCGCTGTAAAAGAATAAGGACGCTCTTCTATTTTTAATCCCATTTGTTGAGCTAACCTTAAGATTGAATCACGGGTTATCCCTGGAAGGATAGTTCCATTAAGTGGGGGGGTTACAAGTGTATTATTGTCCATAATAAAGCAGACATTCATACCACCAAGTTCTTCAATCCATTTATGTTCAATCATATCAAGGAAGAGTACTTGGCTACAATTATTTTCAGTTGCAGTTTTTTGTGCCAGTAAGCTTGCTGCATAGTTTCCACCACATTTGGCAGCCCCTGTTCCTCTTGGACCGGCACGACTATAATCTGTTTCAATCCAGACGCTGACAGATTTTTCTTCTCCTTTGAAATAGGATTCAACTGGAGAGGCTATGACACAAAAAAGATATTCTTGAGAAGGGCGGACTCCCAAAAAGTTTTCATTGCCAAACATAAATGGACGGATATAGAGGCTAGCGTTGGGCTGATCAGAAACCCATTTTTGATCAATCTTTACTAATTGATGAACGGCATCCAGAAAAATATCTTTTGGCAATTCTGGCATAGCTAAACGTTGTGCTGATTCTATAAAGCGTTGTGCATTGGCATCAGGACGGAAGAGCAAGATGCGTCCATCTTTTGCACGATATGCTTTTAAACCCTCAAAAATTTCCTGTCCGTAATGTAAAACGGTACTTGCAGGGTTAATTTCTAAAGCTTTGTATTGAGAAATGACGGCATTGTGCCAGCCTTTGTCTTCAGTCCATTGAATAGTACACATGTGGTCTGTAAAAAATTGACCAAAACCGGGACTTTTTAAAATTTCTTCATATTTTTCTTCTGACAGAGGAGATGGGTGTTTTTCTATTTTAAAGGGAAGCGATGATATGGGAGATTTCATAAAAAACCTTTTGAGTATGTTTCATTTTTATTAATAAAAATAATGAAATATTTTGATTATAACTCTATTATTAACAAAACCTTTGTGTCAATGTTTTATTATAGAATACAAAGGGGTTTATTATAGAATTCAAAGGCTAGAGTAGGGTAGATATTTTAATTCTATCCTCGCTTCTTTTTCTCAACTTTATGAAGTAAACTGGAACTTTTGTTTATAATTATCGTTTTCTCACAATAAGTATCTGAATAATTGCATATATGCATATTTTCTAGAAATTTAAAGGTAAGGGAATTGAGAAAAGGAATCCACTATGATTGATAAAAATTATCACACATATGAAGAACGTATGGCCGCAGAAAGAAGAGGTCATGAACAACCTGTTTCAATCGCTAAGGGTATTTTTGCTATTCTTCTTGCGATGGTTATTATCTGGTTTATTTTTGGTTTTTTAGGATCTTTTTTTGCAAAATCTCCTGAACATAGTTCGCGTTATAATACCCCAGAAACAAGCCAAAGTGTAACAACGCCCAAAAAAGATTTAAATTCGCTTCCTCCTGTACCTTATACCTATAAGGGTACGGAGTAATTTTTTCGTAAATATAATCTTTTAGATAGGGCGAAAATCGACGTAGATTAAGGAATAAAGTCAGCACAAAGACATAAAAAAGAGAGGAATGATTTTAATTTCTGAAGTTTTTGATAAGTAATTAAATGGTATGGAAATAAATAATGCAACGGTTGTTAAAACCGTTGCATTATTGGTTTAGCGTGTGATGAAGCAGCTTCCACCAGAACTTTTAATGGATTCACAAAGGATTATGGCTTCATTACGGTCTTGCGCTTGAATCCGAACACGGTAATAAGTACCTTTTCCTGGTATAAAAGCGGATTGAATATTTAAAGAACGGGCACCGATAAGGAATCCAAATTTAGATTTCATATTTTTTAAAGAATTTCTAGCGAGCTCATACGTTGGTTGAGATGCAAGTTGTACGTAATAACTTTCTGAATTTTGTGCTGCGACTCTGTTTGGTGATATGGGGCGAGACGCGGCTGGTGTTTCAACTTGTGTATTTCTTTCTGCATGGGAAGGGATAGGGATAAATTTTTCTTCAATATTTGAGCTAGAATTATTTTCTGCGATTATTTTATCAATATTATTTTTGAGATCATGATCTCTTTCTTGGTCGTTTATATCAGAATCATGCGACGAAACAAGGGACGAATCTTGAAGTTCATTAGAAGTTTGATCAATGCTTTCTTCAGATTGAGCAGCAGTTTTGCTGTTTGTTTGATGCGCGGGGGCTAGTGTAACTGTACCATCTTGATTGACAATAACAGTTTGTACTTCTCGCATTGGAATAGTATGATTTATGGCTTCTGTGACTGCATCTTCAACATCAGATTCATTTAAAGACGATGAGGAAACGCTTGAAGATTCTTCAGGGTTTAATTCTTTTAAATTTTCAGGTTGTTCAGAGTTATCAATAAGAAATTGTTGTGTATTTTCTTGTTTTTCATTTTGTTCAGTTGTTTGTTTATAAATATCTAAATTATGTGCAACATCATTTTTCGTTTCAGTTGTTTCTGGTTTGAATTTAAAAGGCGTATTATCAGCGTGGATAATGACCGTTTCTTCATTTTTTTGTGATGGCATAAAAAAATGAGAATAACCAGCAAACCCAAGTCCTATTAAAATAAGTATAAAAAAACCTTTAATGAAAGTTTTACCAAAAATAAAACTTTTTAAGGGAGGAGGAGCTGATGGAGGTGTGGGAACCTCATCTGAGTTTGTGTATGATGAATTCTCGCTAAAAGAGGGAAAATTATATTCCATATTGGCAGAAGAAAAATAGTCGGAATTTTGTTCTTTAGAGTTTATATAAACACCTTCTTTTGAATTTTGCATAGACTGATGAAAAACTTCACTAAAAACCTCGTTTTTCTGTTTTTTTTGAGAAAAATTATCCGTTGGGACATTCCCTACATTGAGTACATCAGCAAATTCTTCTTCTAAACCACCATTAGTTGGCACATCATATTCTGGCGCTTCATACGGGACTTCTGGAACCATAATAGGACCAGTTTTTTCTACGATTTCCTCTGAAAATTTATAAGTATCAACATTGGGAGGGGGAGTATCTCTGTGCGTATAGTTATGGGCAAAAAAGCCATCCGTTTGTTTTGTATTTAAAGAGGGGGATGAGGAAAGAAACTCATCTAAATTATTTTCATTATATGAAATTTCTCTATTTGGGTTAGAGGCACCTTCGGCGTTATTGATGTATTGGGCTCGAGCCTCATCATATATCGGAACTTTTTCGCCATAAGTTTCTTGTTGTGAGGGGGGGGCTGCAAAAAAATGGGGATAATTGGTTGTATGATCTTCTTGTGAAGCTCCCTTTAAATAAGATTGTCTATCAACTGGTGGAGAATCTAAAGGTGAGGAGAAGGTACTTGTTGTTTGATTTCTTGCAGTGTTTTGTCTTTCTGACACAAGATTAGAAGATGAGAAAAACTCATTTTCCTCTGTAGAAGAGGAGACATCAGGATAATCTTTTTTAATCCAATTTTCTTGATCAGCTGAAATTTTATAGGGATGGTTTATAGGAGTGTCATAGAGGTTTTGATTGTCCTCATAAGTTTTTTGTATATTCGTAGTCTCAGGTTGTTGTGAATTTATTTGTGAAAAACGATTGGTTTGTTCAACATCTTCTGGCGTCTCTCTCTTATTTTCGTGCCTTTCAGATTTATCAAAAAAGAAATTTTCTGATTCTGATTGTGACATAAGATTACTTTTTTCAAGAAAAGGATCAGCATTGGTTGCTGTTTTTTTCTGTTGATGTGATTGATTCTTTGGGATTGGTAATGGAGAAAGCTCATCTAAAATTTGTTCTTCATCATGACTGCTAGGTGAAGAATATTTCTCTTCAGATAAATTATTTTGTTTTGAATGGTTGAAAGAAGAAGATTGTGCAATATCTGAGGCTGTTGCGTTGCTGGTTGCATGCAAGTCCCATTGTTTTTTTTGATCATCAAACGGTAAGTCATGTGCTAAATTTTTTTCAAGTTCCTCTTCTAGAAAGGAGAAATCAAAATCATCATCATGGGATGATGTTTCGGGGTGAGATGTTGATCGTTCTGTTTTTAAAGACGATTGCTCATTTTGGTTTCCGCTTTGTTTGTGCGGATTAAAAATGCGCGTAAGCCTTTCTAAAGGATCATGGTGTTCATGATCGTGTTTTGTTTCGTGTAGATTTTTGCGATCGTTATCGCTCATAGCTTTTCTCACATGATGGTTTGCACTTACGTGCAATCAATGGTTGATTTTGATTTGTTATATTAAAATTATAAATTTTCCCCCTCTCATGCAAGGATACATGAAAAAGTTTATCAATAGAGTACCTATTGTATGTATTTATAGAACTTTTTCAACGCATTTCTATGGGTGCTTCGACTCCTATGATGGTAAGCCCTGATGATAAAATATTGATAACAGCTTGTATCAATCCTAATCTTGCAAAGGATAACTCTTTATCATCAGGTTGAATAAAGCGTAAATTGAGATTTTCACTCCCTTTATTCCAATGGGTGTGAAAGCTGGAGGCAAGGTCATAAAGGTAAAACGCTAATCGATGCGGTTCTTTATGAATTACGGCCTGTTCAATGATACGTGGATATTCAGAAAGTTTGCGTATTAACAATATTTCATGGTCATCTGTTAATCGATGAAGATGGGCAATCAATGTATTATTTGAAAAGCTTTTAATATGAAGCGCTTCTTGTGCTTGACGAAAGACTGAGTGACAACGTGCACTTGCATATTGTACGTAAAAGATGGGGTTATCTTTTGATTGTTCTGTTACTTTTGCAAAATCAAAATCAAGAGGTGCTTCACACTTACGGTATAGCATCATAAAACGCACAGGATCACGCCCAACCTCTTCGACAACATCCCGTAGAGTGACAAAAGATCCTGCTCTTTTTGACATGCGTACAGGATGACCGTTGCGAAAAAGTTTTACCAATTGACACAAGAAGACACTTAATTTAGCTTTATCCCCAGAAATTGCTTTTGCCATTGCCTCTAGCCGCTTTACATAGCCCGCATGGTCTGCGCCTAGAATATAAATCATTTCATCAAAATGACGATTAAATTTATCCCGAAAATAAGCAACATCAGCAGCAAAATAAGTGTAAGAACCGTCAGATTTGACTAAAACACGGTCTTGGTCATCACCGACATTTGTTGAACGGAACAAAGTTTGTTCGCTTGGTTCCCAGTCTTCTGTATTTTGTCCTTTGGGAGGGGGGAGTTTTCCTTTGTAGATATAACCATTTAAAGTGAGGTCGTTGATGGTGTTACGAATGGCGCGTGCATTATCTGCATAAAGCATTCGCTCAGAGAAAAAGATATCATGATAAATATTAAGAGCAGCCAAATCTTCGCGAATCATGGACATCATTGCATGAATTGCACGTTCTTTCACAAGAGATAAGGCTTCATCTTTATCCATCGTGAGGAGTTGGTCACCAAACTCTTGAGCAAGCGATTGACCCAATGGTATCAAGTATTCTCCAGGATAGAGTCCTTCTGGAATTTCATTAATTTCTTGCCCAAGAGCTTCACGATAGCGCAATAGTACCGAATGGGCGAGGACTTCGATTTGTTGACCCGCATCATTGATATAATACTCTTTTGTAATGTTATAGCCCGTAAATTGTAGCAAATTGGAGAGAACATCCCCAACAACTGCTCCGCGGCAGTGTCCTACATGCATTGGTCCAGTGGGATTTGCTGAGACATATTCAACATTGACGCATTTTCCTTGTCCCATTGGAATACGACCATAAGAAGTGCCTAATTCAAGCATAGATTTTATAGCATCTTGCCAAAATAATTTTGTAAGCTTTATGTTTATAAAACCAGGACCGGCAACATCTATATTTTCGATAGAGGAATCATTTTTAAGAAGTTCTATGATTTTATCTGCAAGTGCACGTGGATTGATTCCAATAGATTTTGCAAGCACCATAGCAGCATTGGTTGATAAATGACCGTGGGAGGAATCACGCGGAGGATCAACAGTGATTTTTGATAAATCTAGATCTTCTCCATTTTTTCCTTTTATATCAGATAATTCAATTGATCTCTTAATTTTTTTTTCGAAGTTTTTAAAGATATTCATATTTAGCTTCCATGATGATGCCAAAAGCCATTAAACGAAATTATCTGTATGGTCAAATAAACGCTGATATTCACGTAGAGCGTAGTGATCCGTCATGCCTGAAAGAAAGTCAGCAATCAAACGTGCTAACTCTTGATTTTTTAAGTGCACTGTTTTGCTCTGCCAACTTTCAGGCATTGTATTTGGATTTTCATAATAACAATTGAATAATTTTTGTACAATGCATTTTGCTGCATTGCGACGACTAAGAACTTGTTCATGGTAGTAAAGATTTTTAAATAAAAAGTTTTTTAGTTCTTTTTCATAAACGGTCATTGTCGGTGAAAAGGTGACAATGGTTTGTTTTGCTTGGTGAATATCGTTTATGCTTGTTGGTTTGATGCGTGCTAAATTTTCTTGTGATTGTTTGATAACATCTTCAACCATGGTTGTTATTTGTCTTCGTACAAGTGTGTAACCGCGACGCGCTTGGTCGAGGTGGGGATGCTCATCTGTTATATCTTTTAATATTGCTGCTGTTAGTGGAACATGTTCAAATTGATCGAGTGTTAAAAATTGCGAACGTAGACCATCATCAATATCATGCGCATTGTATGCGATATCATCTGCAATAGCAGCACATTGCGCTTCTAGCCCTGCAAAACAATCGAGTGCAAGGTCTTGCTTTGCATTGTATTGTAAAATATCGATAGGAACCTCCTTATTCTTTGCGTGAGGACCTAAAAGGGGACCATTATGCTTTACAAGTCCTTCGAGGGTTTCCCATGTAAGGTTAAGTCCATCAAAATTTGCATAGCGCTGTTCTAGTTTTGTTACAATGCGTAATGCTTGTGCATTATGATCAAAGCCGCCATAATGTACCATGGCTTCATTAAGAGCATCTTCTCCTGCATGGCCAAAGGGTGTGTGTCCAAAGTCGTGAACAAGGGCAATGGCTTCGGCAAGGTCTTCATCAAGACACAGGGCACGGGCTAATGTTCTTGCAATTTGAGAAACCTCTATGGAATGGGTTAGGCGAGTACGGTAATGATCGCTTTCATCAGCAATAAACACTTGCGTTTTATGTTTAAGACGTCGAAATGCATTAGAATGGATAATACGATCTCTATCTCGTTGAAAAGGTGAGCGTGTGGTGCTCATCGTTTCATGGTATAATCGACCACGGCTTGTTTGTGGATGAGCACTGTATACTGCTCGAGATTGGTAATTGAAGTTGATATTGCCTATATCCATTGCAAGCTATCTATTATCATCTTAAAATTGAGAGTGGTTTATGAGAAATAAACTGCTCTTTGAGTGTAGGATACTCTTTCTTGATGGTTTAATGCAAGGATATATAAAATGAATGTGAAAATTTCAGATGTTGCTGCCAAAAAAATTGCACAGATACTTTTGCGTGAACCCGATAAAATAGCATTACGTATTTCTGTTGAAGGTGGTGGGTGTTCTGGTTTTTCTTATAAATATGACTTGGTTTCTGAAATGTGTGAAGATGACCTCGTTCTCAAAAAAGACGGGGCAGTTGTGTTTATTGATTTACTATCACTTCCTTTTATGGAAGGAGCTGAGATTGATTTTGTTGATGATCTTATGGGGCAGTCTTTTCAAATCCACAATCCCAATGCTGTTTCATCATGTGGTTGTGGTGTAAGTTTCTCAATTTAAAATGATGGCTGTGTGATATTGTTTCTTGAAAAAAAGATCATGTTGGTCAACAATGCAAAAATGGGTATTCTTATAAAAATAGTGCACCGATGTGTATGGTTGTGCGTGGCGCTTTCTTTATTGACTTGGAGCCACTGTGCTTTTTCTGAAGCAGGAGAAGGGCAAGATCAGCAGCAGAGACAATCAAGGAGTTTTATTGTAAAGACTCAAGAGCAGGAGAACGAAAACTTAGCATCTCAAACACAACTCATTTTGAATGCTCGATTAACAAATAGTCATCCGGATATTGAAAAAGGGCTTGTCTGGCGGGTTTATGCTCCTATTCTAGGGATTGATAATAAGTTACCATTAGTGGCAACCTATAAGGGGGGAAGTGCACGTTTTGATCTCGAACCAGGAAATTATCTTGTTCATGTCTCATTTGGTCATATGAGTGCTGTGCGCCATATTCGTTTAGAAAATGGGCAGAGTCTTGTAAAAAACTTTAATCTTGAGGCTGGTGGTGTCATTTTAAATGCAACACTGCTCAATGGCGTAATGAATGAAAAGGAACTCCGTTTTACCATTTATGAGGATGAAAAAGAAAATGATGATACGGGAGTAATTATATCAAATGTTAAACCCCAATCAGTTGTGCGTTTAAAAGCTGGCCGCTACCATGTTGCTTCCCATTATGGTTCTATTAATGCGACGGCTCGTTCGGATATTCAAGTGGATGCGGGTAAAATAACAGAAGTTACTCTTGAACATCAGGCCGCTCAGATTGTCTTAAAGCTGGTGCGACAAGAAAGAGGAGAAGCGCTTGCAGATACAAGTTGGTCTCTTGCCAATGATTCTGGTGATATCGTTTATGAAACAGTAGGTGCGTATGTTTCACTCGTGTTAGCGGAGGGAGAGTATATTGCAATTGCTAAAAATAAAGATAAAATCTATCAAAAAGTTTTTTCAGTCGTTTCTGGTCATGATGAAGATATAAGTGTGATAGCGAATGAAGAAAATATGCAGCGAGTTGATGAAGATGTGGATTGATTGTTGTTCATGGGGGGTAAACTATGATGAAAGACGGGGTATGAATTTTGATTGAAATTTCAACAGTTGGTGTGTTTTTTGCTGGGGCACTCTCTTTTTTGTCACCATGCGTTTTGCCGTTAGTTCCTCCTTATTTGTGCTATATGGCAGGGGTTGGTATTGATGATTTTCGTTCAGAAAAGCCTGATGAGAAAGTCTTTATCCGGTGGGCTTTATTATCTTCTGTTATTGCTTTTGTTCTTGGGTTTACGACTGTTTTTGTTGCTTTAGGTGCCAGTGCTAGTACAATTGGGAAATTCATCGGTTATTATCGTGATTGGTTTGCCCTTGCTGCTGGAATTGTCATTATTATTTTTGGTTTAAATTTTTTGGGGATTTTCAAGATCGCTTTTTTATTTCGTGAGGCGCGTTTTCAGACCCAAAAAACACCTGCTGGTCCTTTAGGCGCGTATATTATCGGTTTAGCTTTTGCCTTTGGTTGGACACCGTGTATTGGCCCTATTTTAGGTCCTATTATAACGCTTGCTGGAACAAAAGAAACTGTGGGAGAGGGAGCTGTTCTCTTAGCGGTTTATGCATTAGGTCTTGCTATTCCTTTTATGTTAGCAGCTTTATTTTCTAGCAGTTTTATGCGATTTTTAGGAGCTTTTCGTATTCATTTAGGAAAAGTTGAAAAAATCATTGGTGTTTTTCTTATTCTTACAGGGATTTTGTTTTTAACAGGTTCTATGCAGGATCTTTCATTTTGGCTTTTAGAACATTATCCTTCGTTGAGTTATATTGAAGATATTCGTTGGCACAATATTATGATTTTTTTTGGATTTTCTCGTTAGTCTTATGTGTTTTTATGGTTAGAAGTTGTCTTTCTATTGTTCTTGCCGCAGGTGAGGGGACGCGCATGAAATCGTCTCTGCCTAAGGTACTTCATAAAATTGCTGGATTGCCTCTTATATGCCATGTTCTAAAAAAAATAGAATTGGCAGGCTCTTCACAATTAGCGGTTGTTGTGGGATATGGTGCTAAGGAGATTACGCACGTTGTTCAGTCATTTGTAAAAGATGTAATGATTTTTGAACAAAAAGAGCGTTTAGGAACTGCTCATGCTGTTTTGTCTGCTCGTTTAGCTTTGCAAAAGGAGGTGGATGATGTGCTCATTGTTTTTGGGGATACTCCTCTCATTCAGCAAGATTCATTGCACCAAATGCGTGCACAGCTTGCTGATGGAGCAGATGTTGTTTTTGCAGGTTTTCATACCAAACATCCAACAGGTTATGGGCGTCTTCTCGAGAAAAATGGTCAATTGATTGCAATTGTAGAAGAAAAAGACGCTAGCGATGAAGAAAAAAAGATTTCTTTTTGTAACGGTGGAATACTCGCTATGCGTGGAAAACATGCACTTTCTCTTTTAGAGAAAGTTGGTAATAATAATGTGAAAAAAGAATATTACTTAACAGATATTGCTTCTCTTGCAACACGCGAAGGATTAGATGTGCGTGTTGTTGAAGTTCCTTTTGAAGATATTGTAGGAATTAACAACGGTCTTGAGCTTTCTGAGGCTGATTCTTTGTGGCAAAAACGTAAAGCGCGCGATTTAATGTTATCGGGTGTTACACTCTTAAAGCCAGAAACACTCTATTTTTCTTATGATACAGAAATTGCACCAGGGGTGGTGATAGAACCAAATGTTTATTTTGGGTTAAACGTAAAAGTACAATCTGGTGCGGTTATTCATGCATTTAGTTATCTCGAAGGTGCTGTGGTTGGTAGAGATGCACAGATTGGTCCCTATGCACGTTTGCGTCCTGGAACAGAGTTGGCAAAGTCCGTAAAGATTGGAAATTTTTGTGAAGTCAAACAAGCTAAGGTAGGAGAATCTTCTAAAATCAATCATTTAAGTTATATTGGTGATGCCGAAATTGGTGCACATACCAATATTGGAGCCGGTACGATTACTTGCAATTATGATGGATTTAACAAATATAAAACCATGATTGGTGATCATGCTTTTGTTGGGTCTAATACGGCACTTGTTTCCCCATTGGTAATAGGGGATGGCTCTTATGTTGCTTCAGGAAGTGTTATTACTGAAAATATTCCTATGAACAGTATGGCTTTTGGGCGTGCACGACAGGTTATAAAAGAGGGCTATGCGACAAAATTTCGAGAGCGTTTGTTAGAAAACAAACAGAAAAAATGATTATTTTCAGCTTATTCTTTTGTTTCGTGTTAATCTAACGATGGATGGAAGATTTATTCTTAAAGATTGCCGTATTCCATGTTTGAATTATTTTTATTATTTATAGTTTTAAATAAAGGCTGTTGGATTGTTTTGTAAAATTTGAATCTTAAGATGTGGGTTGGAGCTTTTTAATGTGTGGAATTATTGGAGTTCTTGGAAAGAGGTGTGTTACGTCCTCTTTGGTTGAGGGGTTAAAACGTCTTGAATATAGAGGGTATGATTCATCTGGGGTGGCAACGGTCCATAATGGGCATCTTTATCGTGTACGTGCTGAGGGGAAGCTTGTTCATTTAGAAGAAAAATTAAAAAAAACACCTCTGGAGGGAAGTTTAGGGATTGGTCATACCCGTTGGGCTACGCATGGAATTGCTGTTGAACGCAATGCGCATCCCCATGTGACTGAAAAGCTTGCGATTGTTCATAATGGTATTATTGAAAATTTTGTAGAACTGCAAAAGGAACTCATAGAGGATGGTTGTATCTTTGAAACAGAGACGGATACGGAAGTTATTGCACATTTAATAACGCGTGCATTAAAAGATGGTCTTTCTCCGCAAGAAGCCATACGTACCAGTTGGAAAAGGCTGCAGGGGGCTTTTGCTATTGCTCTTATTTTTGAAGGTGAAGATAACCTTATGATTGCGGCTTGTTCTGGTCCACCTCTGGCAATTGGTTATGGAAAAGATGAATTTTTTGTGGGGTCAGATGCCATAGCTTTGGCACCATTCGTTGATTATATTAGCTATATGGAAGATGGGGATTGGGCTGTTCTCACACGGGAAGGTGTTACAATTTATGATGCTAATAATCAACCGGTAAAACGTCCTGTGACGACATTACTTGAAGGGGCTTTATTGATTTCTAAGGGTAATCATCGTCATTTTATGCACAAGGAAATGTTTGAACAACCTGAAGTGATTTCTCATAATTTGGCGCATTATCTTGATCTTGGAAATTATGCGGTTCGACCGCTTGAGAATTTGATTGATTGGAAAAATATTCATCGGCTTCTTTTTGCGAGTTGTGGAACGGCATATTATTCAACCTTAGTTGCGCGCTATTGGTTTGAGAAATTTGCCGCTTTAAGTGTTGATAATGATGTTGCTTCCGAGTTTCGTTATCGTGAACCTCCTATAACGTCTGATGTGTTATCGCTGTTTGTTTCTCAATCTGGTGAGACAGCTGATACATTGGCTTCTTTGCGTTATTGTCGTGAGCGGGGTGTAAAAACAGCAACAATTGTGAATGTAGAGCAATCAACAATGGCAAGGGAGGCTGATTTTATTCTCCCAACACTTGCCGGACCGGAAATAGGTGTTGCTTCAACAAAAGCTTTTACCTGTCAATTGGCAACGCTTGCTTCACTCGCTCTTAGTGCGGCTAAACAACGTGGCTATCTCTCGGCTCAAATAGAAAAGCAACTGGTTCAACAGTTGGCAGAAGTTCCACGTATTTTAAATGAGGTCTTAAAATTAGAGAGAAAAATTGAATGTATTTGTCGTGATTTGGTGAATGCAAAAAGTGTTCTTTATCTGGGACGTGGAACTTCTTATCCGATTGCTTTGGAGGGAGCTCTTAAACTGAAAGAGCTTTCTTATATTCATGCTGAAGGTTATGCGGCAGGTGAATTAAAGCATGGACCAATTGCTCTGGTGGATGAGACAATACCCGTTATTGTTGTTGCACCTTATGATCGGTGGTTTGAAAAAACTTTTTCTAATATGCAAGAAGTGGTAGCGCGTAATGGTCGTATTATTTTAATAACCGATAAAAAGGGAGCAGAAGTAGCTTGTCTTAAGACTTTATCAACGATCACTTTGCCAGATGTTCCAGAATTTATTTCTCCTATTATTTATGCACTCCCTGTTCAGTTAATCGCTTATCATACGGCTGTTTTATTAGGAACAGATGTTGATCAACCCCGTAATTTAGCAAAATCAGTCACGGTTGAATAAAAGTATATTTCTGAATCTTTTGGAGAATAATCAAGTGTAAGAAATTGATTTATAATGAAACTTATTTTTTCATTTTTCTCTGTTGAACGAGAATACTGAAGAAAGGTTTTTTATTTCTAAATCCTTTACGATAAAACGAAAAATATTTTCTTACCTATCAAAAAATAGATCAGTTATGTGAATATAATGGTAAAAAAAGACGCAATATTGCTTCTACTGTTTTAATGCAGTTGATTTGTTATTCGTTCATGAAGCATAAAGATGGTAAGAGACTGCGTAGATCATTTATGGGTAATTCTAAGAGAAAATCATATTTGAACAGAGAGGTATTTAAGTTTTTTATTAGAGGGTTTTTGTTATCCTGCTCGTAAGAGGCGTGCAGCATCGTTGTGTCCGAAAAGATAAAGGAGCAACCGTAAAGCTTGTCCTTGCTCAGAAGAAAGATGAGGATCGCGTTGTAAAAATAAACGAGCATCTTTTCTTGCCATTGACAAAAGATCGCTATGAACTGCAAGGTTTGCTATATGAAATTCAGGGACTCCGGATTGTTTTGTACCTAAAAGTTCTCCTTCGCCTCGTAGGCGCCAATCTTCTTCAGCAATTTCAAAACCATCTTCTGTATTGCGGATAATATTAAGGCGTGTTGCTGCTGTTTTAGTCAGTGGATCTTTATAGAGCAAAATGCAGGAAGATTTTTTATCGCCTCGTCCTACACGTCCACGTAATTGGTGCAATTGTGAAAGGCCAAAATGTTCCGCGTGTTCGATGATAATGATCGAAGCATCTGGAATATCTACTCCCACTTCAATGACGGTGGTTGCAACTAAAATACGTGTATTTCCACATTTAAAAGATGCCATAGCGGCTTCTTTTTCTGCTGTAGACATTTTTCCATGGATCATACCAACGTGTGCTCCAAAGCGCTCATGGAGAAATGCAAAGCGGTTTTCAATTGAAGTGAGATCAAGAGCTGTCGATTCCTCTACTAAAGGACAAATCCAATAGAGCTTTTCTCCTTTTTCTAATGCAATTGCGATTCTCGCTATAAGCTCATGAAGACGTTTCAAAGAAAGCGTTGCTGTTGTAATGGGTTGTCGTCCCATTGGTTTTTCGGTAATTTTAGAGACATCCATATCACCAAAAGCTGTTAAGACAAGTGTGCGCGGAATGGGCGTGGCGGTCATAACCAGCATATCAGCTTTATTGCCTTTTTCTGTAAGAGCGATACGTTGATGGACACCAAAACGGTGTTGTTCATCGATAATGGTTAAAGCGAGATTATTATAAGTAACGCTGTTTTGTATGAGAGCATGAGTTCCGATAACAATAGAAACTTGACCTGACAGAATATCATTCACGATATTTGTCCGCAATTTTCCTTTTTCTCGTCCTGTTAAAAGCGTTGTTTGTAATCCGACCTTTTCGGCAAGAGGAGCGATGGTGGCAAAATGTTGCCTAGCAAGCACTTCAGTTGGTGCCATTAAAGCTGATTGTCCTGAATTTTCAGCAATTTGTGCCATTGCCATCAATGCAACAACAGTTTTTCCTGCGCCTACATCACCTTGAAGTAGTCTTAGCATCGGTTCTGGTGAAGCAAGATCATTTGCGATATCTTCTACTGCTTTTTTTTGTCCGGTTGTGAGTTGAAAGGGGAGGATATTAAGCAATTTTTTAGTATAAATTCCTGTTGATGGTCGAGAAGTGCCAACAAGAGATTTAGTTTTCAAACGCACGAGTCCTAGTGCCAATTGACAAGCGAGCAATTCATCATAGGCAAGACGTTTGCGTGCTGTACTTTCTAAGGATAGATCATTGGGGTTAATGGGCGCATGGATACGGCGTAAAGCAACAGAAAAAGAAGGAAAATTTTGCTGCTTTTTTACATTTTCATCTATCCATTCTGGGAGGAGAGGAATAAAATCAAGAGTGTTTTGTATGGCGCGTCTTAGTGTCTTTACAGTTAGTCCTGCAGTAGAGGGATAGACAGGTTCGATGAGAGGTATCTGATTTGATTGTTCGCTTGGGGCAATATAGTCTGGATGCGCCATTGAAAGCTGTCCATTAAACCATTCAACTTTTCCTGATATAATGACTTTTTTTCCTTCGGGGAGTTGTTTTTTTAACCAAAGAGGTTGAGCATGAAAAAAGACTAAATTTATTTTTCCTGTGTGATCATGGGCAATAACACGATAGGGAATTCGGTTGTGACCACGGGGTGGTGGTTGATGCTGATCGATGATAATTTCGAGCGTAACAGTATCTCCTTCTTTTGCACAAGTAATGTTGGGACGCATTCTGCGGTCTATAACGGAATGGGGCATTAATTGAAGAAGGTCAATAAGGGTTGCTTCGCGTTGTGTGGGATTAACATCTAAGAGTTTGGTCAATAAACCATAGACTTTAGGTGTAATACCAGAAAGAGTTCGGATAGAATTAAAAAGTGGGGTAAGAAGACTTGGAGGCATGAGCAAATTTAACCTGCCCTTTTTGTTTTTTCTAGACCTTTAGAAGAGCTGTTTGGGGATAAAGTCATAAAGACAAGGTTGCTTTATTTACACATTGAACTTTAGGAAGAGAAATTAATATTTAAAGAAAAATACAATTAAATGGTCAAAAATTAAAGTGCTTAGATGAGGTATATTGTTTTTCTTTTTATTTTAGGTGTTTATTTGCTGTGAATAGAAGCATTTTCTTGATAGAACTCTCTTATAAATATTAATAAAATTGGGATATTGCTCCTATGTAGGATGATGAATTTATAGCTTTAAAGTTTGATGATAAACAGAAGTTTTTTCTTTTATAAGGGGTGCTGTTTAGCATTTATTTTGTAATGGGAAATTGTGAGAGTGGTAAAAACTAAAATGCAAATGCAAGAGAACAAAAATTCTCTTCCTCGCTTTATTCATTTGAGAGTGCATTCAGCTTATTCCTTGCTCGAAGGGGCTTTAAAAATCCCCCAAATTATTCAACAGACGATTTCAGATCATGCACCAGCCGTTGCTATTACCGATACCAATAATTTATTTGGTGCTTTGGAATTTTCACAGCATTGTCTTTCTCATGGGGTCCAACCTATTATTGGTTGTCAGCTTACTGTTGATTTTTGTGATGAAAATGATCATTCACGTTTGGCTAAATGGCGTAATCCTTCTGATTTTTGCTCTATTGTTCTTTTGGCTGCTAGCGAAACCGGTTATGCTCATTTGGTTCGTCTTGTGAGCCGTGCTTATCTTGATAAGTGTGATACTGATCCTCCTCATATTAAAGCTGATTGGTTGTCAGAACACAGTGAAGGCATAATCGCTTTAACGGGTGGAAAGGGAGGACCTATTAATCTTTCTTTGGCAGAAGAGAAAAAAGAACATGCTGTTGAGCGCTTAATTTATTTGAAAAAATCTTTTGCTGATCGTCTTTATGTGGAGTTACAACGGCATGGCTCTTATGACCGGAGAGTAGAAGCTGATCTTATTGAATTGGCTTATGCGCATGAAATTCCTCTTGTAGCAACGAATGAAGCTTTTTTTCTGCAAAGAGAAGGGTATGAAGCGCATGATGCGCTGATGGCTGTTTCAGAAGGACAAATTGTCTCTAATCCAGATCGCAAACGTGTGACACCAGATCATTATTTGAAGTCACAAGATGAAATGGTTACACTGTTTTCTGATCTTCCAGAAGCTTTGGAAAATAGTGTTGAAATTGCATTGCGTTGTCATATTGCCTCGCCTCTTCGAAAACCGATATTGCCTCGTTTTATAGAACAATCTGTTAATTCAGAAACTACTTTAGAAATAGAAGATAGTGAGTTATTAAATCAGGCTAAAGATGGTTTGAAGATTCGGCTTGAAACAATAGGGTTGGCTGAAGGGTATACGATTGCAGATTATGAACAGCGGCTTGATTATGAAATTTCAGTTATTACGCGTATGCAATTTTCTGGATATTTTCTTATCGTTTCAGATTTCATAAAATGGGCAAAGGTTCATGACATTCCCGTTGGACCAGGCCGGGGTTCTGGTGCTGGTTCACTTGTTGCTTATGCATTGACGATTACTGATGTGGATCCCTTGCGGTTTTCTCTTCTCTTTGAACGTTTTCTGAATCCAGATCGTGTTTCGATGCCAGATTTTGATATCGACTTTTGTCAAGAGCGGCGCGAAGAAGTTATTCAATATGTTCAAAAAAAATATGGACGTGATCAAGTTGCTCAAATTATTACTTTTGGTAAGTTACAGGCACGTGCAGTTTTGCGTGATGTGGGGCGTGTTTTAGAAGTTCCTTATCGTCAGGTGGATTATCTTACAAAATTAATTCCTGCCACCCCAGGAAGTCAGGTAGAATTAGCAGATGCTATTAAGGATGAACCTAAATTTGAAGAAGAAAAGAAAAAAGATCCCGTTGTTGGACGCGCATTAGATATAGCGCTTCAGTTGGAGGGACTTTATCGTCATGCTTCAACTCATGCTGCTGGGATTGTTATCGGAGATCGTCCACTTTGGGAGCTTGTCCCGATGTATCGTGATCCTCGTTCTGATATGCCTGTTACACAATTTAACATGAAATATGTTGAACAAGCGGGGCTGGTAAAATTTGATTTTCTTGGATTAAAAACGCTTACTGTTTTGAAAATGGCAGTCGATTTTGTTGCCAGAAAGGGGATTAAAATAGATTTATCAAATATTCCTCTGAATGATGAAGCAACCTACGCTATGATGGCACGTGGTGAAACGGTTGGCGTGTTTCAGGTGGAAAGTTCTGGTATGCGCAAGGCGTTGATTGGAATGAAGCCAGACCGTATTGAAGATATTATTGCGCTGGTTGCACTTTATCGTCCAGGTCCAATGGAGAATATTCCAACCTATAATGCACGCAAACATGGGGAAGAGGAAATTGCTTCTATTCATCCTAAGATAGATCATCTGATCAAAGAAACACAAGGTGTTATTGTCTATCAAGAACAGGTGATGCAGATTGCTCAGGTTCTTGCTGGCTATTCGCTTGGAGAAGCTGATTTACTACGTCGTGCTATGGGGAAAAAAATTCATGCTGAAATGCAAAAACAGCGTACGCGTTTTGTCAATGGAGCTGTTGCAGGTGGCGTGGATAAAGATCAAGCTGATATTATCTTTGATCTTTTAGCAAAATTTGCCGATTATGGTTTTAATAAATCGCACGCTGCTGCTTATGCAATTGTTTCTTACCAAACGGCTTATATGAAAGCAAACTATCCCGTTGAGTTTTTAGCTGCTTCAATGACATATGATATGACGAATACAGATAAGCTCAATGATTTTCGGCGTGAAGCATTAAGGTTGGGTATTGAAGTTATTGCACCTTCTATACAAACATCTCATCGTGTTTTTGAGGTTGGTGATAATTGTATTTATTATTCTCTTGCTGCCATTAAAGGTGTGGGAGAAACTGTTGTAGATCATATTGTTTCTTGTCGTGGGAGTAAGATTTTTAAGGATTTGGAAGATTTTTGTGCGCGTGTTGATCCTCGTATTGTTAATAAGCGTGCGATGGAAAGTTTAGTTTGTGCTGGTGCTTTTGATTGTTTTAACATTGCACGTGAGGTTTTATTAGCCAATCTTGGAACCCTTCATGCGCGTGCACTTCGTATTCTCGATGACAATTCTAGCGGGCAGGTTGATATATTTGGAATGGCAGGCGGATTAAAAGAACCATTGATTTTATCGCAAACAACCGCTTGGTTGCCGGCTGAGAAACTTTATCGAGAATTTCAAGCTATAGGTTTTTACTTTTCTGCGCATCCTTTGGAGGAGTATCAAGCTATTCTGAACAAAAAACGCATTCAGACTTGGGGTAATTTTGCCAATGCCGTTAAAGGGGGAGCAACGGCTGCACGGCTTGCTGGAACTGTTGTGGCAAAAAACGTGCGCAAAACAAAATCTGGTAAAAAAATGGGAATTATTCATTTTTCTGATACAAGTGGACAATATGAAGCAGTTCTCTTTTCTGAGGCACTCTCGGATTATGAAGAGATGCTAGAACCCGGAAAATCTTTTATTATTACGGTGAGCGCAGAAAATCGTTCTGAAGGAGTTAGTTTGCGAATTGAAACAATTCAGTCTTTGGAAAATGAATCATTACAACAGCATAAAATGATGCGTCTCTTTATAAAAACAGTTGATATGCTTCCACAAATTGAACAAAATTTAAATCTTGGGGGGAATGGAGAGGTTGGGCTTATTTTAATTCAAGAGGATGGATTGCGAGAAGTCGAAATTGCACTTCCTAAGCGATATAAGGTAAATTCACATGTCGCAAATGCTATGAAATTAATTCAGGGTGTTGTTGATGTAGAATTGAGTTAAAGAAAGATTAAAGATGGGAGCTGATTTTGAGTGGTGTTTTTGCTTTTAGGAGAGCTAAAAATGGAGCTTTTAAAATCGGATTGTAGGTTTCGAAAAATATTGCTTTTATTAGAGTAAATTATGATATTTTTTAGTGTCATAAAATTAAAAAAATCTCGTTCTTTCGTAATATTCAAAGTGCCGGAAGAATTTTATAAGTTTTTATCATTATTTTTTATAGAATTCATCGCATCATACATGTAAAGCCAATTGAGATCTGACATAATGCTCTCTGGTGTACGAATTTTCATCATGAGATTGCGTGCAATTGCTATGGGACCGGTTGCGTGATAGGCTAATCTATTGAAATCTCCGCGTTTTTTTACTGCTGCAATACGCGGGGTGCGTGTTGTTTCGTAAAGCGAAAGTGCTTTCGTTAATGAAAAATCTTTCAATGAAAGTGCTTTTGCTAATGTGGCGGCATCTTCGATTGCCATAGCGGCACCTTGTGCTGCAAAAGGTAAGGCAGCATGTGCGCAATCGCCAACAAATACTTGTCTCTCTAAACCGATAAAACGATTTTGTTTCATTTGAAAAAGTGGCCAATAACTCCATTCATCAATATGATCGAAGATTTGTAAAATTTTTGAATTCCAATCTTTAAAAAGAGATTTGAGTTTTTCTTTATCTCCTTTATGGGCCCATCCTTCTTTTGAACTTTCTCCATGCGTAATGGCGACAAAATTAAAAATTTTTTCTGACGATTGAATGGGGTAGACAACAAGATGATTTTTTGGTCCCATCCAAGCCGTAATTGTCTTCATATTTTGCAATGAAGAACGAAAGTTTTGAGGAAGATTATCAGATGTTGTTGTTGCACGCCAAGCAATAAAGCCACTAAAATTTGCTTTTTCATGAAAAGGAGATTGTTGCCGTAATGTTGACCAAGTGCCATCACATCCGATCAAGAGGGGCGTTGAATAAAGCTGTTCTGTTGCCGTATCTGTTTTTATTGTCGTGATTTTAATGTTGGTTGCCGATTGGGTAGAAGATACAATCGTTTCGCCTGCTTTGTATTTGATCAAAGGATTTTCAATCACTGCATTATATAAAATTTTTTGTAAAGCCGCGCGGTGAATCGTCATATAAGGGGCTTTCCAATATTTTTCTGTTAGATTAATAAGATGAGCCCGTAGATGTATTTTTAAAGATAATCCATCTTTTAACTCAAGAAAATATGGGATTGTCGCGACTTTAGTGAGTTTGTTAAGAAGTTTCCAGCGAGCAAGAATAGATGTTGCATTTGGTGTCAGTTGAATACCAGCGCCTATCGTTTCAAGTTGCTTACACTTTTCGATAATGGTGCTTGCAATTCCTTTATGAGCGAGTGCTAAAGCAGTGCTTAAACCAGCAATTCCTCCTCCAACGATGATGGGTGATTGTTCCACAAATGATTTCATATTAAACAAGCAGAATTAAAAGAGGGGTTATTAAGAAAGCCAAAAAACGCAATTATAATAGCTTTTCTGGATGATATAAGCATCCTGTTGGGTTTGTTTGATCGTATGATAGCGAGGGAACATAACGATAAAGGGTTGAGCAGTAAGGGCAAATTTTCTCATCTGCTGCTCCCATATCGATAAAGATATGAGGATGATCGAATGGGTGTGTAGCGCCTACACACATAAATTCTTTCACACCAATTTCGATTGTTTTATATCCAAGGTCATTTTGGAAATGAGGAATATTGTGATCAGCCATGGCATACAAACTCCAGAATAAATTTTCTCATCAGCTATGATTGGGCTCTTCTATTTTATAGGCGTGAGTTTGTAATAAAGCGTATAATAATGCAAGATGCTTTTTAAGACAAATTTCTCTTCTTTTATGCTATATTAGAATAGTTGTCTTACTTTTAGTGCTTTGCGCATAGCAATAATTCCAAGTACTTTTAAATATTAAATGGAAAAATGATGAGGGAAGTTAGGCATTGATATATTATTATGATGATAACATATTATCAAATGTTATGTGAGATATTTCGTCAAGGATTTTAGAAAATATAAAAGAAAATTATTTAGGATATATGGAACAGAGGGTGGTAGATAAAATTTCTATATCGAATATAACAATGAAAAATCCGGTACGATTTATTAATCGAGAGTTTTCATGGCTACAATTTAATAATCGTGTTTTGATGGAAGCGGCTAATTCGAAACATCCTTTATTAGAACGTCTACAATTTCTTTCTATTTCAGCTGCAAATCTTGATGAGTTTTTTATGGTTCGTGTTGCAGGACTAGCAGCTCAAATTCGTGCTCGCGTTACAGCGTGCAGTGCAGATGGGCACACTCCACAGGAACAACTTGATATTGTATTAGCTGAGATTTCAAAGCTGCAGGCTCACCAACTACGAGAATTGAATGTTTTACGTGATGAATTAAAAAAGAATGATATTGAAATTATTTGTTCTGATGATCTTTCAGAAATTGAAAAATCATGGCTTGAAAAATATTTTCTTGAGACAATTTTTCCTGTTTTAAAACCTTTACCTGTTGATTCTACTCATCCTTTTCCATTTATTCCTAATTTAGGGCTTTCTATTGGGCTTCAATTGTCTGGAGAAACTGATCAGAATTCACACACAGTGTTGTTATCTATTTCAATGCTTTTAAGGCGTTTTATTCTTCTTCCTCAAGAAGGCAATCATTTTCGTTTTATTGCATCTGAAGATGTTATTTGCCTTTTTATTAAATATGTATTTCCTAACTATGAGGTTAAAGAAATTGGTATATTTAGAATAATCCGAGATAGTGATATTGAAGTAGAAGAAGAAGCTGAGGATCTTGTTCATTTTTTTGAAACTGCTCTTAAAAGGCGGCGCCGTGGGCAGGTTATTCGAGTTGAGTTTGACGCAAAAATGCCAGAGAGTTTACGCCAATTTATAGCGAATAGTCTCGCTGTTCCTGATAATTGTATTAATGTCCTTGACGGATTTTTAGCGCTTAATACGGTATCAGAAATTGTTTCTATTCCCTGCGATGATCTTAAATTTATTCCTTATATTTCTCGTGTTCCAGAATGTATTCGTAAACATAAAGGGGATTGTTTTGCGGCTATTCGTGAAAATGATATTGTGATTCATCACCCCTATGAGACATTTGATGTTGTTGTCCAATTTTTACGTCAAGCTGCTTGCGATCCTGATGTTGTAGAAATAAAACAAACACTTTATCGTACATCAAATGATAGTCCAATTGTTGGCGCTTTGATTAAAGCAGCTGAACAGGGAAAGTCTGTGACTGCTTTGGTAGAACTTAAAGCACGTTTTGATGAGGAAGCAAATATTCGTTGGGCCAGGGATCTTGAATGTGCTGGGGTTCAAGTTATTTTTGGTTTTATTGCATTAAAAACGCATGCTAAGATGTCATTAGTTGTGAGACGTGAGGGAAAACGTCTTCGCTCTTATGTTCATCTTGGAACAGGAAATTATCATCCCATTAATGCTAAAACTTATACCGATCTTTCTTTTTTTTCCACGGATGATGATATCGCTCATGATGTTGCGTTATTATTCAATTATATTGCGCAATATGAGCGTCCAAATGAAACAATGAAGATTGCTTTTTCACCCTTAACACTGCGTGGTCGTATCTTAGAGCATATTGAGGGAGAAATTGTTCATGCACAACAGGGAAGGTTTGCTGCTATTTGGATGAAAGTTAATGCATTGGTTGATCCTGAAATTATTGATGCTTTATATCGTGCCAGTCAAGCAGGGGTGCAAATTGATTTGGTTGTGCGGGGGATATGTTGTTTACGTCCTGGTATTCTAGGAATTTCGGATAATATTCGTGTAAAATCAATTGTCGGGCGTTTTCTTGAACATAGTCGCATTTTTTGTTTTGGGAATGGTCAAGATTTGCCTAATGAAAATGCACTCGTTTACTTAGGCTCTGCTGATATGATGCCTCGTAATTTGGACTATCGTATTGAAATATTGGTTCCGGTTTTTAATAAAATAGTGCGTCAAAAAATTCTTTTACAGATTATGTTAGCTAATATCATTGATAATCAACAAAGCTTTGATATACTTAAGGATGGAACATCAAAACGTATTACACCGCAGATAGGTGAAAGTCTATTTAATGCGCAGGAGTATTTTATGGCCAATACAAGTTTTGCGGGGGAAAATGAGTCTTTTGAGTCTTCTGTTTCGCGCTTGGTTGCGTTGCATCGGCAACAAGCCGAAATACATAAAGACTAAAATCCAATGACATATAGAGATGCTCAAGGTCGGTTAAAAGGGCGTAAGCCTGTTGCTGTTATTGACATTGGCTCAAATTCTGTTCGGTTGGTTATTTATGAGGGGCTTGTTCGATCACCAACAGTTTTATTTAATGAAAAGATTCTTTGTGGTCTCGGTCATGGTGTGGCGAAAACAGGATTTTTAGAAGAAAAATCGATGAAAATGGCGTTGCAAACACTGAAACGGTTTCGTACGCTTTGTCGACAGATTGGGGCAGATGAGGTCTATACTTTAGCAACAGCAGCAGCACGAGATGCACAGAATGGCGTAGCATTTATTCAGCATGCTGAAGATATTTTGCAAAATAAAATATATCTTCTTTCAGGAAGTGAAGAAGCTATGTATTCAGCATATGGAGTTGTGTCTACTTTTTATCAACCAAAAGGTATTTCTGGGGATCTTGGTGGTGGAAGTCTTGAGCTGATTGATATTGATCATTCTGATGTTGGTGAAGGGATAACGCTCCCATTGGGTGGTTTAAGGCTACAGTATATGTCAAATAATGATAGTGCTGTAGCTACAAAAATTGTACATGAGCAATTTTATAAATCGTCTGTTGTTCGTGCTCGTAAAGGTATAGCACGTTATTTTTATGCAGTAGGGGGGACATGGCGTAATTTGGCAAAACTCCATATGGCAATGAAACACTATCGGCTCCCTGTTATGCATGGCTATGAAGCTGATGCTGTTGAAATGGAGAACTTTTTACGTCTTGTAGCACGTGGCAATATTGATAATATGAGAGGGATTGCAGCGGTTTCTCAGAACCGTCGAAAACTTTTATCTTATGGGGCAATAGTTCTTATTGAACTCATTCAGTGTATGGAGTTTGAAAAGATAATCTTTTCTGGTGCTGGCGTTCGTGAAGGTTTTCTTTATTCACGATTGCCGCAGGCGATTCGACTTTCAGATCCTCTCATTGCAGCATGCACAGAAATGGCTATTTTACGGGCACGTTCACCAAAACAAGCAGAAGAACTCATTGATTTTACGACGAATGCTTTTGAAGTTTTTGGAATTTCAGAAACCGAAAATGAATGCCGTTATCGTCAAGCCGCTTGTCTTCTTGCGGATATTGGTTGGCGTATACATCCAGATTATCGAGGCAATGAAGCAGCAAATCAAATAGCTTTAGGATCTTATCCAGGAATTTCTCATGAAGGGCGCCTTTATGCGGCACTTGCTGTTTTTTTTCGCAATACGAGTTTATTGGTTGATAAAGAATCTCTTCCCATTTTTCAATTAGCAACTCAAAATATAATTGAAAAAGCACGTATTCTTGGCGAAACTATGCGTATTGCTCATCTTTTTAGTGCTTCTGTTGCAGGAATTTTACCTCATTTATTGTGGCATAAAAAAGCAGATCATATTATCCTGCAGATCCCAAAGAATTACGCTGGGTTATTAGGAGAACGTCCTCTTGGACGATTACAGAAGTTATCAAAAATAATAAAACAACCTCTCGCTTTTGAAATTTTTTGATTTTTTTCCTAATTTATTCGTGTTTTATGTCTTAATAATAGGGCCATTGACGAGGGATAAACTAGGTAGCCTATCATCATGAGCTGGACAATAGGACTTGTTCCATAACGCCCATGCTAGACCACGCAAAGCATTTGTAATGCCTGAGCATTCATAAAAGAAAACATAATTTTTTATTCTGTTACTTGCATCACAGGATGGATTTTTCACTTCATAAGCTTCATGTGAAAATGAAAAGTTTTGTCCATTTTTACGTGAAAAGGTTTTCTTTTTATGCTGCGTCGTTATAACGTTTCTGTTTAGCTTGCTCGATTATCTTGATAAGATTACGATTGTAACCAACGCGATAAAAAACAAGTTTTAAAGATTTTGGGAGAGATCCATTGGTTACATGACGCTGGAATGTTGAAATACTCATATGAAACAGTTTTGCACTTTCACGGTCTGTCAAAAGAATATCATTTCAGTCATTATAAAATCCTTTCACTATAAAAAATAGAAATAAATCACAACTATTTATTAACCATGATTTTCGAATCCTTTGAAAGGTGTTTAATTTATAAAAAACAGCGCTTTATCATATAATTTCTTATGTGAAACTTTATGAGTCTTATTGAGATGGAATGAGAGAATCTTACGATATTCGGAGGTCTAATTCAATATAAATAACGCTAGATTATCGTTAGAAATCAATATATTGCTTTTGTTAGGTATTTTAGTTGTTATGCTGGCTCGTTTTTGATTGTTAGATTGCAATCTTGGTAGTTTTTAATACGATATGGTGACGTGAGGCATTATATCTTTGTTTGTTCCTATTTCTAGGCTGCTATTTTTGTAATGAATGCGCTTTTATTATCAGAACTTTTTTTTTCAAAACTTTTAAATAAGGAACTGTCTGTTTTTTTAGATTATTTTTAATGGGATTTCTATTTAATTGACCTGATAAAGATTTAGCTATCATTTTAATAAGAGTTTACTATTTAATTTTTTAACTTTGTCAGAAGTAGGCTTTATTTATCCTGTTTGCGTTGGCCTATAGGGCATACCAATTGATGTAGATAATGAGTAGCGTAATGGATTTTTCAAAATGAAAATGTAAATTAAAGCTGTTTTGTGCTTATTTTTCCATCGTTAAAGTAAAACCCTATCTGGCCCTTTAGCAGTTGTTCGGCTTTTTTACCAAATATTTCATAGCGCCAGCCATTCATAGCGGGAATATTTTTCTTTATTCCTCCATTGGCAATTTTTTCTAAATCATTAGATGTTGCAATAATTTTAGGGGCAATGCTGTTTTCATTTGCAACAATTTTTAATAACACTTTGAGCAGATCGATAACAGCGGCTGTCGTATCATTGAGTGGATTATGTTTAGGAATGGGGGGTAAAGTAGAAAGATCCACCTCTAATCCTTCGTGGACAGCTTTGATTAATGATTGAGCAATTGAGAGTTTATCCCAGTTCTTATTAAGACTGCGCAACCGTTTTAATGCAGATTCATCTTTTGGTTGTTGGGTTGCTATTTCTATAAGACATTCATCTTTTATGATATGACGACGTGGCATATTGTATTTTCGTGCTTCACGTTCCCGCCAAGCTGCTATCTTTTGTAATACAGCAAGTTCACGTGGCTTTTTAATTTTTCCTTTCACTTTTTTCCATGCTTCATCTTCTGGCATATCATAGGTTTTAGGATTTAAAAGGATTGTTATTTCATCATCCATCCAGTGAGCTCGTTGATTTTTCTCTAACCTTTTTTTCAATAACAAGTAAACATCTCTTAAGTAAGTTACATCGGAAAGTGCATAGAGCAGTTGTTTTTCAGACAAAGGGCGGTAACTCCAGTCTGTAAAGCGGGAGGATTTATCAAGATGATGCCCTGTACAGCGTTGTACAATTTGATCATAGGAGATAGAATCACCAAATCCACAAATGGATCCTGCTATTTGCGTATCAAAGAGAGGGGAAGGAATAACACCTCCAAGGTGATAAATTGTTTCAATATCTTGGCGCGCAGCATGAAAAACTTTTACAACTTTTTTATCGACCATAAGGTCAAAAAATGGTTGTAAATCAATATCTGGTGCTATGGGATCAATCAAAACTGTAACATCTGGTGAGGCGAGCTGTATTAAACACAGTTGAGGCCAAAAAGTTGTTTCGCGGATAAACTCAGTATCGACTGTTACAAAATCAGAGGTACGTAGAGCGTTAAGTGCAATTTCAAGATCTGTTGTTTGTGTAATAAGATTCATCATTTTATTATAATTCGATAAATTAAATTTGTCCTTTGTTGACTTTATTTTTGAGTTTTTATTCTCATATCTTGACAAATGGTTATTAAAAAGCGTTTGTAGCGCATGTGAATATTATAATCAAAGGCAAAAAACATGCACCGTTATCGCAGTCATCATTGTGCGGCTCTTCGTAGATGTGATGTAGGAACACAAGTTCGTCTTTCGGGGTGGGTTCATCGTGTTCGTGATCATGGAGGGATTCTTTTTGTGGATTTACGTGATCATTTTGGAATCACACAAATTGTTGCTGACCCTGCTTCACCAGCTTTTAAAGTTATTGAAAAAGTGCGTTCTGAATGGGTTATTCGTGTGGATGGGGAGGTATGTGCTCGTTCTGATGAGGTTATTAATGCAACGCTTCCAACAGGTGAGATTGAAATTTTTGCACAAGAGGTAGAAATTCTTTCAAAATCTGATGAGCTTCCTTTACCGGTTTTTGGTGAGCCTGATTATCCAGAAGATATTCGATTAAAATATCGTTTTCTTGATTTGCGTCGGGAGACTATGCACAAAAATATCATGCGTCGGACTGAAATTATTGCGGCTATGAGACGAGCTATGCAAAATAATGGTTTTACGGAATTTACGACGCCACTTTTGACAGCTTCATCGCCGGAAGGCGCACGTGATTTTTTGGTTCCAAGTCGTGTTCATCAGGGAAAATTTTATGCGTTACCGCAAGCGCCACAGCAATATAAACAGTTGTTGATGATGTCAGGTTTTGATCGTTATTTTCAGATTGCTCCATGTTTTAGAGATGAAGATCCAAGGGCCGACCGTCTTCCTGGTGAATTTTATCAATTAGATGTTGAAATGAGTTTTGTTGAGCAAGAAGATGTTTTAGCAACTATGGAACCTATTATGCGTTCTATTTTTGAAGAATTTGCAGATGGAAAGACTGTGACACAAAGCTTTCCTCGCATTTCCTATGATGAAGCAATGCGAAAATATGGTTCTGATAAGCCTGATCTGCGTAATCCGATCATTATGGAAGATGTTTCTCAGCATTTTTATAATTCTGGTTTCAAAGTCTTTGCTCAAATTTTAGCGAATGATGAGAATGCACAAGTGTGGGCTATTCCAGCTAAAACGGGTGGAAGTCGTGCTTTTTGTGATCGTATGAATGTATGGGCACAAGGCGAGGGGCAACCAGGGCTCGGCTATATTTTCTGGCGTGAAGAAGAAGGAAAATTTGAAGGAGCAGGGCCTATCGCCAAAAATATTGGTGAACAGAGGACTGAAGCAATCCGTATACAGCTTGGTCTTGAAAGTGGGGATGCCTGTTTTTTTGTAGCTGGCGATCCAAAAAAGTTTTCATCTTTTGCCGGAGCAGCACGCACAAGGGTAGGGGAAGAATTAGATCTTCTTGATAGAGATAGTTTCTCTATGGCGTGGATTGTTGATTTTCCATTTTTTGAATGGAATGAAGATGAAAAAAAGATTGATTTTGGACATAATCCTTTTTCCATGCCTCAAGGGGGAGAAAATGCCCTTGCCTGCCAAGATCCTCTTACTATTAAAGCTTTTCAATATGATCTTGTTTGCAATGGTTATGAAATTGCATCAGGTGGAATTCGTAATCACTTACCAGAAATGATGCTTAAAGTTTTTGAACTTGTAGGACTTTCTAAGGAAGTTGTGAAAGATCGTTTCGGTGGTCTTTATCGTGCATTCCATTATGGGGCTCCGCCACATGGTGGCATGGCTGCGGGAATTGACCGCATTATTATGCTGTTACAAGGTGTTAAAAATTTGCGTGAAGTTGCTTTATTCCCTATGAACCAACAGGCGCTTGATCTTTTAATGAGCGCTCCGTCTGATGTTTCTCCTACACAATTACGTGATTTAGGAATCCGCATGGCTCCTACTCACAAAAATAGCTCATAAAGTTGATAATGGATTGGTTTCATCTTTTCTACGTAGAGTGAAGTTTTGATGCCTTTCAAGAGTCAACGGTGTGTGCGTGTACTGTTTGTGAAATTTAGATAGGCAAAACGCTATTGTGTTGATTCTTTACGAGGCATTTTTATTCCTTGTTTCTATAGTGGCTTTTCCCCTTGTGATAGGTGAGGAAATAATTATAATTGCTTGATCATGAATAAATTAGAAATAAAAGAATTCTATAATATTCGGGAGCCTCATTTTAGTTGAAAAAAATTAATTATCTTTATATGTCAATATATTATTTATTTTTTATTGAAGTTTTTACAACGTTGTAGCAGAGAATTGTGTCTCTTCGTTTTTATGAGAATAATGTGGTTTTCCATTCTATGGACTTACTCTGAAAAGTTTAAATTTCATAAGCTTTGAACATTTTTTTGGTTTTTCGTAGAAAAACTGAATGGGGTTGTTATATAATTTATCTTTATAATAAAAGATGATGTTTGAAAGGTGCTTTTGTCATTTCAGAAAAGATGAAATAACTCTTTGTGGGCAGTTAAATTATCGTCGAATTTGACAAAGCTTTCAATAAATTACTTAGGACAAGGGGGGAAGGACATGTATAAATTTTTCAAATTGATATAATTTTCTGTTCATGTTCTAATTGCAGCGTTTGTTTTTATGTAATTGACTTTTAATAAAAAAGTCGACTCATAGAAGATTTCATTAAATAAATCCTATAAAATAATTTCTTATTATTGTGGGAATTGTTGTTTTAATACTATGTCTGATAAAATGAATTTACCTTTTGATAAAGAACATATTGAACCAATAGAATTACGTTCTGCTTTACAGGAACGTTATTTGGCTTATGCACTTTCTACGATTACACACCGTGCATTGCCTGATGTACGTGATGGATTGAAGCCGGTCCACCGGCGGATTGTTCATGCGATGCGTCTTCTCAAACTAAATCCTGGACAGTCTTATGCGAAATGTGCGCGGATTGTTGGTGATGTCATGGGAAAATTTCATCCTCATGGGGATGCGTCTATTTATGATGCCTTGGTGCGCTTGGCTCAAAGTTTTGCTGTTCGTTATCCGTTGGTTGATGGGCAAGGCAATTTTGGTAATATTGATGGTGATAATGCTGCTGCCATGCGTTATACGGAAGCACGTATGACTGAAGTGGCTGCATTGTTACTTGAAGGAATTAATGAGAATGCTATTGATTTTCGTTTAACCTATAATGAGGAAGATGAAGAGCCTGTTGTTTTACCAGGAGCTTTCCCTAATCTTTTAGCAAATGGTTCTTCTGGTATTGCTGTTGGTATGGCAACATCTATTCCCCCCCATAATGTTGCTGAGCTTTGTGATGCAGCACTCCATTTGATTGCGCATCCCGATGTAAATGATGAGGAATTAAATCAATTTGTTCTTGGTCCTGATTTTCCGACGGGGGGAATTTTAGTTGAACCTAAAAAAAGTATTGAGGAATCCTATCGTGTTGGGCGTGGATTCTTTCGCTTGCGTTCACGTTGGCATCAGGAATCTGGTAGCCGTGGTTCTTATGTGATTGTTGTAACTGAAATTCCCTATCAGATTCAAAAGTCACGTCTTATTGAAAAAACAGCAGAGTTATTGCTTGCACGCCGATTGCCAATGCTTGAGGATATCCAAGATGAATCAGCAGAAGATATCAGAATCGTGCTGGTTCCTAAAAATCGGTCGGTTGATCCGGAGCTCCTTATGGAGTCTCTTTTTAAATTGACTGACTTTGAAGTAAGATTTCCTCTTAATCTGAATGTTTTGTCTTTGGGAAAAATACCCAATGTCCTTTCTTTGCGAGAAAGTTTGCAGCAATGGCTTGAACATCGTCAAGAAGTGCTTATTCGTCGCTCTCATTATCGGCTTGATCAAATTGATAGCCGATTGGAAATTCTTCATGGATATCTTATTGCCTATTTAAATCTCGATGAGGTCATTCAGATTATTCGTGAAGAGGATGAACCGAAAAAGAAGCTGATTAATCGGTTTGAATTAACAGAAAATCAAGCTGAAGCTATTCTTAATATGCGCTTGCGTTCTTTGCGTAAGCTTGAGGAATTTGAAATTCGTAAAGAATTTGAAAGTTTGAAAGCTGAAAAAGAAAAGCTACAGAATTTGTTAGCTTCTCCTATAAAACAGTGGAAAATAATTTCAGAAGAAATCAAAAAAGTTCGAAACACTTTTGGACCTGAAACACTCTTGGGGAAAAGACGTACGACGTTTGAAGAGGCACCAAGACATGATCTTGATGATATTCAACAAGCAATGATCGAAAAAGAACCGATTACTATTGTTATTTCTGAAAAGGGGTGGATGCGTGCTTTGAAGGGACACTTGAACGATTATAAAGCACTTTCTTTTAAAGAAGGAGACAGTTTAAAGTTAGCCTTTCCAGCATTTACGACCGACAAGATTGTGCTGATCAGTACGGGGGGGAAGTTTTTTGCTATTGGTGCAAATAATTTACCTGGAGGGCGGGGACATGGTGAACCTATTCGTCTCTTAGTTGATATGGATGATGAGCACGATGTTCTCACAGCTTTTGTGCATCACGCCGAGGAAAAATTTCTCTTGGTTTCATCTCACGGTAATGGTTTTATTGTTTCTTCTGCAGAAGTGATCGCCAATACACGAAAAGGAAAGCAAGTGATGAATGTGAAAGCTCCTGATAAGGTAAAGCTTTGTGTTCCGGTAAATGGTGATCATGTTGCTGTAGTCGGTGAAAACCGTAAAATGCTTATTTTTTCTATTGAACAAATACCAGAAATGAATCGCGGTAAGGGTGTTCGTTTACAGCGTTATAAAGAAGGTGGTGTTGTTGATGCCAAGACTTTTAATTTATCAGAAGGCTTAAGTTGGCAAGATACAGCTGAACGAATCTTTAACCGTCAAGCTGATGATCTCATTGAATGGATGGGAATGCGTGCGGGCGTCGGGCGTTTGGTTCCAAGAGGATTTCCAAAATCAGGAAAATTTATCAATTAAATGTATTTTATAAATGGGAAAATTCCCTATGGTTTTATGATTATGTAAGATATTAATTTATAAAGATAATTTATTATTTTTTATATTGAACGAAAGACCTAAAGCGTAAGTTTTTCTCTTATTTCGATCTTGTTCAGGTTAAATCAATCAAAACTGTTTGTTTGCCTATCATGAGATGAGAGACCAGCCCGTCTTCATAAAAACTATTGAAGAAAAGAATAAAAATATTTTTTAATAAACCGTTTCACAGACAAGAGTTGTTGCAACAATAGGTATGTTTGTTTTTTTACATTATACCATTTATGGGTGCTGTCGTGAAATGATTTGATATTTCGAGAGCTGTATCTTTAAACAAACAATGTGAATGTTTAACACAAGAGTGTTCTATTTGAAGATGTTTTATTTTGTCTGATAGGTTTATCTTCTTATTGTTCAAGAGAGATGTTATTAATCTTTCGTAGTAATATTTATTCGTTAGGATTACTATGATATTGCCTAAAAAGATGACCACGTTCAGCCCATAAGACGAGAAGTATGGCAGTGAGACTCAGAAAGAAAAATCCTGCTGAGTTTGGGATGGTTGTTTCATCAAATTGTTGGGCAATAAAAAAGCTAAGTCCTGCACCGATAGATGTTTGAAGAAAGCCGGATACAGAAGAAGCTGTTCCAGCTATTTCTCCTACAGGTTCAAGAGCGAGTGTATTGAAATTGGCCATAATACCACCGCAGGTAAACATTAATATACAATATAACGTCATATAAAAAGGAAAAGGGATAACACCACCTGCTAAGATGGACCCAATAAACCAAATGCATGAAGTGGCACAAAAGAGCAAAAGCATAGTATGAGCAATACGCCGCATTCCAAGGCGTCCAACGAGTTGAGAGTTAAAGAATGATGATAGAGCTTGAAATGCAGCACCAACTGCAAAAGCAATAGGGAACCAAAGTCCTAGATTATAGATCCCTTCATATGTTTGTTGTGATGTATTAACGGCGGTAAAGATACAGCCTAAAATAATGGAAGTTGCAAGTGTATAGCAAAGTGTTGTACGATTGGTTATTACAATCCATAAGTTGTGTTTAACTGAAGAAAAGGAAAGAGAGCGTTGCGCATAAAGAGTTTCAGGCAAGCGCAGTTGAATCCAAATCATCAGTCCTAAACCAATCATTGCCATGAAAATAAAAATATATTGCCAATGTCCAAGCAGTAAAATGATCTGTCCTGTTGCGGGACCAATCATTGGTGCAACAAGAAAAACCATCATAACAATAGACATAACTTCTGCCATTTTTCGACCACTGTAAAGATCACGTACGACGGAAACTGTAAGAACTCGCATAGCAGCCCCTCCAATTCCTTGCAAGATACGTAAAATAAGTAAGAGAGAAAAATCAGTTACAAAGGCACAGCCAATCGCCGTAAATGAATAAAAAGCAAGCCCGAGAAGAATAAGTTTACGTCGTCCATACCTATCGCTTATTGGACCGAAAAATATTTGAGCAATACCATAGCTAATAAGATAACTCGAAATGATATAATGTTGATCATTTTCATTGAGAACATTTAAGCCGTCTAAAATATCGGGCATAGCTGGCAGCATAATATCAACAGCTATAGCGTTAATAGCCATGAGCGAAGCAATAAGAATAACAAATTCTTTATAGCCAATTTTGTTTCTAATCGCATCTCTATGCGTTTGTTCATCGACTGAATATGACATATGGCATCCTTGAAATAAAAATTTCGTCTGAAAACAGCTCTTTTTAAGAGTCTGAATAAAATGAAAGATACCTATGATTGATTACATGGAATATTTTTTTCTTTCAAAAGTTCCTGTAACTCATTGTTTTGAAACATCTCTTTAACAATATCACAGCCTCCGATAAATTCACCTTTGATATAAAGCTGTGGAATTGTTGGCCAATTTGAGTAATCTTTAATCCCTTGACGCAATTCGTTAGAAGTTAAGATATTAATCCCTTTATAATTCAATCCTAAATAATCAAGAATTTGAACAACTTGTCCTGAAAACCCGCATTGCGGAGCGTCAGGTGTTCCTTTCATGAATAAAATGACGTCGTTTGTTTTAATTTCGTTGTCAATAAAATCATGAACAGTGGTCATTTTTATCCCTCGATATTTCAGATTTTTATCAGTGTGTAATTTATATTCATACTGCTTTTAATCGTATTAAATGTGTGAATGCAAGAAGAAATTTTAGATTATTTTGGGACATTTGTTTGCAACATTAAGGCGTGAAGGTCATTTCCCATATTGCCTTTAAGGGCATCATAGACCATTTTATGTTGTTGAACACGGGTTTTACCACGAAAACTTTCAGAAATAACTTCTGCAGCATAATGTTCCCCATCTCCAGCAAGATCACGAATTGTTACAGTAGCATCAGGAATGCCTTCACGAATAAGCGTTTCAATTGCATGAGCACTCATTGCCATCATTATTCTCCTATGTTGTTCATTTTTTTATAAAGGCTGTTTAAGAGAAAAAACAATTTTTATTCTTCACCCATAAATTGTGGAAACCAGTTTTCATAGGCTTTTGTGAGTTTGTCTATAGAAAGTTTTAGTATTCCATCTATATCAAGTGCATCACCTGCAACTTGACCTAGCTCTGTTAAAGAAACTGCACTTATTTGTGCGAGCTCTTTAAGACTATTAAGAGAGTGAGGTTTGACGGCTAAAAGATAACGTCCTTGGTCTTCTCCAAAAAGTTCTGCATGATGGGGTGATTTATTGCTTAATTTTACTTTGATTCCTTTACCTGCTTTAATGACCATTTCAGCAAGTGCTATCGCTAATCCTCCGTCAGAAAGGTCATGGGCGGCGTGAATAAAACCACGATGTATGACATCTCGAACAAATTGACCATGCTTTTTTTCAAGTTGTAAATCTACAGGGGGGGGGGGGCTGCATCAATATTTAAAATGTTACGTGCATAGATTGATTGTCCTAAATGGGAGCCGCAATTTCCTACTAAAACAAGAATATCTCCATTTTGCATACCACTTATTGTTACCATTTTAGACCAATCATTAAGAAGGCCTACCCCAGCAATTGTGGGGGTTGGAAGAATGGCTGCCCCATTTGTTTCGTTGTAAAGAGAAACATTGCCTGAAACGATAGGAAAATCAAGGATTCTACAAGCTTCTCCTATACCTTTAATAGCAAAAATCAGCTGTCCCATAATTTCAGGTTTTTCAGGGTTACCAAAATTGAGATTATCTGTAGCAGCCAGTGGTGTTGCACCTGTCGTACTAATGTTTCGCCAGCATTCTGCGACAGCTTGTTTCCCCCCTTCATAAGGGTCTGCTTCACAATAGCGAGGTGTTACATCAGAAGAAAAAGCAAGAGCACGTTTGCTGTTGTTTCCTACACGGATAACGCCTGCATCACCTCCTGGACAAACAAGGCTATTTCCTTGGATAAGGGTATCATATTGTTCATAAACCCATCGCCGAGAACTTTGATCAGCAGAATTCAATAAGCTCAGAAGCGCATCACCAAGATTTTCAACTTTTTTGACGTCTTCTGCTTTCAAGGGTGTTTTTTTTGCCGGCTCACTCCAAGGACGATCATAAACAGGCGCTTCATCACCAAGCTCTTTGATGGGAAGATTGACAACTTCTTCCCCTTGATGAAATACACGAAAACGTAAATCATCGGTTGTTTTTCCAATGATAGAAAAATGTAGTCCCCACTTATGAAAAATTGCTTCTGCTTGCTTTTCTAGTTCTGGTTTAAGGACCATGAGCATACGCTCTTGACTTTCAGAAAGCATCATTTCATAGGCTGTCATGTTTTCTTCTCGAACAGGAACTGTATCAAGATTAAGCTGTATCCCCAGATTTCCTTTTGCTCCCATTTCAACGGCAGAAGAGGTGAGTCCTGCTGCCCCCATATCTTGAATAGCAACCACGGCTCCAAGTTCCATGAGCTCTAAACATGCTTCAAGGAGACATTTTTCTGTAAAAGGATCACCGACTTGAACAGTTGGGCGTTTTTCACTGATTGAAGAATCAAATTCAGCAGAAGCCATTGTTGCTCCACCGACACCATCACGTCCTGTTTTTGCACCAAGATAAACAACAGGGAGTCCAATACCTTGCGCTTTAGAATAAAAAAGGGCGTTTGTCTTTGCAATACCGGCGACAAAAGCGTTAACAAGGATATTGCCATTATAACGCTCATCAAAATTTACTTCTCCACCAACCGTTGGAACACCAAAAGAATTGCTGTAACCACCTATTCCAGAAACAACACCAGAAACAAGATGGCGTGTTCGTGGGTGATCAGGAGCACCAAATCGCAATGCATTCATAGCAGCAACAGGACGGGCTCCCATTGTAAAGACATCACGTAAAATACCACCAACACCTGTCGCTGCACCTTGATAAGGTTCAATATAAGAAGGGTGGTTATGGCTTTCCATTTTGAAAACAACACATTGTCCTTCGCCAATATCGACAACACCAGCATTTTCACCAGGTCCTTGGATGACACATTTTCCTTCTGTCGGAAGAGTTTTTAGCCATTTTTTAGATGATTTATAGGAACAATGTTCGTTCCACATTGCAGAAAAAATTCCTAGTTCAGTAAATGTTGGTTCTCTACCAATTAACGTTAGGATACGTTGATATTCATCTTCTTTTAGCCCGTGTTGTGCAATGAGTTCTGGTGTAATAGTGATGTTATTGCAAGGCTTCATGAGTATTTATCCGTCAAATTAATCGAAATTTAGTATTTTTATTTTTTAATCTAGCAGCTTATATTATAAACAATAATGTTGTTTAATAATAAAAATATTTATAGACAGTAAGCTGAAGATTTTGTCCGTTTGTTTGGTGGGATTTAAGACTAAAAATGGTCTTAAATAATTATGTGTTTAGAAAATAATATCCATTGTTGTTTGTGAAGAGCTTTGTTTATAGATTTACGATGCGAGAAATGGTATAAATCCTTGTTTTTTTAAATTATGGAGCGCGAGTATTTTTGCAGCATTATCCATTTACTAACTCTAAAGCACTTTGAAAAAGTAAACGACCGTCAGTACCTCCGTGGGCGGGTTCAATAAAGTTTTCAGGATGGGGCATCATACCAAGAATATTACCAGCTTTATTAACAATACCAGCAATATCTTTCATTGAGCCGTTCGGGTTTGTATTTTCTGCATAGCGAAAAACAATTTGTTCATTGTCTTCCATTTGTTTCAATGTTTCACTATCAACAAAATAATTTCCGTCATGATGGGCAACAGGACAACGAATAATTTGTCCTTTAGAATAATATCGAGAAAATTTTGTCTTGGCGTTGACGACTTCAAGCTTGATTTCACGACAAACAAATTTTAAAGAAGCGTTACGCATTAAAGTACCGGGTAATAATCCTGCTTCCAACAAAATTTGAAATCCATTACAGATACCTATAATTGTCGTACCTTCTTGTGCTTTTTCACGAATGGCTTTTAAGACGGGAGTTCGCGCTCCAATCGCACCACATCTTAAGTAGTCGCCATAGGAAAAACCACCAGGAATAATAATAACATCTACATCTGGAATTGTTGTTTCTGTTTGCCAAATTTTTAGTGGCTCAACTCCCGTTATATGATGTAATGCTGCAACCATATCTCGATCACGATTTAATCCAGGAAGTTGAATGATGGCAGTTTTCATGAGCATTTCACTTAAAAAAGTTCGATTGTATAATTTTCAATGACAGTATTTGCGAGTAACTCTTCACACATTTGTTCAAGTTTTTTCTTTGCGGTTTCAGAAGGTAGTTCATCAAGAACAATATCAAAAACCTTTCCTTGACGAATGGATTGAATGCCTTCGAAAGCTAAACTTTTTAAAGCACCGACAATTGCTTCTCCTTGTGGATCAAGAACGCTTTCTCTTAAAGTAACCGTAATGCGTGCTTTCATTTTTTGCTTCCTGCTTTTTAAAAGAACCTCTCCTTTGAAGAGGGGTGTTTGTATAAGGTGATGTTTTTTACCTTGTTTTTACTTTACGAGAACGGGACCACTTGGTCGTGTTGGTTCGTTTTCATTCATAATACCAAGACGTTTGGCAACTTCTTGATAGGCATTAATAAGCCCTCCCATATCACGACGAAAACGGTCTTTATCCATTTTTTCTTGTGTGTGCATATCCCATAGTCGTGCAGAATCAGGAGAGATTTCATCAGCAAGAACAATGCGCATTGTTTCATCTTCCCACAGGCGACCAAATTCCATTTTAAAATCAATTAATTGGATGTTAACACCGGCAAAAAGCCCAGAAAGAAAATCATTAATACGAATTGAAAGTTGCATGATATCTTCTATCTCTTGTGGGACAGCCCACCCAAAAGCTGTGATATGTTCTTCCGTTACCATAGGATCATCGAGAGAATCATTTTTATAGTAGAATTCAATGATGGATTGCGGAAGC
The DNA here is from genome assembly GCF_042194695.1 of Bartonella sp. CM86QHHN. Lineage (NCBI taxonomy): Bacteria > Pseudomonadati > Pseudomonadota > Alphaproteobacteria > Hyphomicrobiales > Bartonellaceae > Bartonella > Bartonella sp. CM86QHHN. The sequence continues at coordinate 15,390 of NZ_JBHIND010000035.1, read as the reverse complement.
GGGGTTCCTTCTTCCAGTCCTAAACGTTTAGCAAGAGAGCCGGCAGCAACATTGCGAACAACAACTTCCAACGGAATGATTTCCACCGCTTTAATAAGCTGTTCGCGCATGTTTATACGTTTGATAAAATGTGTTGGGATGCCCAAACGTCCAAGATGGCTAAAAATATGTTCCGAAATTCGGTTGTTTAAAACCCCCTTTCCGTCGATAATTTCATGTTTTTTTGCATTAAAGGCAGTTGCATCATCTTTAAAAAATTGAATGTAAGTCCCTGGTTCAGGTCCTTCATATAAAATTTTAGCCTTGCCTTCATAAATACGGTGGCGACGATTCATCATGATTCTCTATTTATCTTGAGAGGTTTTTAATAACATTGATAAATGATACTATCCTAATTGATAGAATTTCTCAATGATATTGCTATGATACTTTTATAATTTTTATCATTACACGTTTACCCAAAGGTGAAGATACATAAGCGATGAGAAAGAAGATCACCTCTTTTGGATCAAATTTTTGCAAGAAAGTGAGAGAGGACCATAAGCCCTTCAGGCCAAGGTCCGTGTCCGGATTCTGCGTTAATATGGCCAGAATACCCAGCATCAACAAAGAGTGATCCCCAATCATTGGCAATTTTTTCTGCTACTGAAAATTGACAAAACTCATCGTTGCGACTGGCTATGACAATAGAAGGAAAAGGAAGCTTTTGGCGATGATAGGGGCCAAATGTCATTAAATGTTTGGGACGTATTTTTTCATTGGCGACATCTGGAGGTGCAACAAAGAAAGCGCCACAAATTTTTTCTGTATTTTGTACAGTTGCATGAATAACACTGGGAACTCCTAATGAATGAGCAATAAGCATAACAGGCCTTTGAGCTTTTGCGATGGCGGTTTTAACTTTGTTAACCCACTCTTCACAAACAGGCTTTGACCAATGGAGTTGTTCAATGCGGCTGGCTGTTGACAATTTTTTTTCCCAGCGTGTTTGCCAATGATCTGGACCAGATCCTTTGTAGCCAGGAACAATAAGAATATCGAGTTGATTTGCTTTCATGAATTGTTTTCTTTGTTACAACAGATTTTTGATCATAGGTTGAATGGATTTTGGTTTTCTATGTCGCTTTATTGTTCTTCAAAAACACGTTTAAAAATCGTATTGATATGTTTGGTGTGGTAAGAAAGATCAAATTTTTCGCGAAGTTCTTCTTCACTTAAAGCTTTGGTAACATCTTTGTCGTTGAGGAGTTCTTCTAAAAAATCTTTTCCTTGTTCCCAAACTTTCATCGCATTTCGTTGTACAATCCGATAAGAATCTTCACGACTAATCCCTGCTTGTGTGAGTGCTAAAAGAACCCGTTGTGAGTGAACAAGACCGCGGAATTTATTGAGATTTTTTTGCATATTTTCTGGATAGACAATGAGATTTTCAATGACAGATGTGAGGCGAGAAAGAGCAAAATCAAGTGTAATCGTCGCATCTGGAGCAATATAACGCTCAACAGATGAATGGGAAATATCACGTTCATGCCAAAGAGCTACATTTTCCATGGCTGGGAGTGCAAATGCACGTACCATACGGGCTAATCCAGTTAAATTTTCTGTTAAAACTGGATTACGTTTATGAGGCATTGCCGATGAACCTTTTTGCCCAGGTGAGAAATGTTCCTCTGCTTCAAGAACTTCTGTTCGTTGTAAGTGGCGTATTTCTATTGCTAGCCTTTCAATAGAGGAAGCAATAACACCAAGTGTTGCAAAAAACATAGCATGACGATCTCTTGGTATTACTTGGGTGGAAACCGGTTCAGTACGCATCTTCAAGGCTTTTGCTACATGTTCTTCAACGCGTGGATCGATATTAGCAAAAGTTCCTACAGCTCCTGAAATCGCGCAAGTAGAAATTTCTTCTTGTGCAGCAAGAAGACGTTTGCGACAACGGGAAAATTCAGCGTATGCAAGAGCAAACTTGATTCCAAATGTTGTCGGTTCAGCATGAATGCCATGACTCCGCCCAATGGTGATTGTCTCTTTATGCTCAAAAGCACGTCTTTTTAATGCTTCAAGAAGTTGATCTATATCCTCTAGCAAAATATCACTCGCACGCATCAATTGAATGTTCAGCGTTGTATCGAGAACATCAGATGATGTCATGCCTTGGTGGATAAAACGTGCCTCTGGTCCAATGAATTCAGCTAGGTGGGTTAGAAATGCGATAACATCATGTTTGGTAATTGCTTCAATTTCATCAATGCGATTGACATCAAATTTAGCTGCTGCCCCTTTTTCCCAAATGACTTTGGCGGCTTCTTTCGGAATAATCCCTAAGTGAGCAAGGGCATCACAGGCATGGGCTTCAATTTCAAACCAAATACGATATTTTGTTTCGGGAGACCAAATTGTTACCATTGCAGGGCGGGAATAACGTGCGATCATCATTTTTTTCCTTGTTGTGAGAGGATTGCGGCTTGGCGCAATGCACTAATACGTGTTTTGTAAAGCTCTTTATTTCCATCTTTATAAATTGCAGAGCCTGCGACAAATACATTTGCACCAGCTTTTGCAGCTATCCCAATTGTATCAACGGTGATACCACCATCAACTTCAAGATCAATAGGGCGGTTTGCAATCATGCTTTTAACGCGCTTAATTTTATTTTTTATTTCTGGAATAAAACTTTGTCCACCAAAACCGGGATTGACCGTCATGATGAGAATGAGATCTAATTGATCAAGCAAATATTCAAGTACATGTTCAGGGGTGCTTGGATTGAGTGCGATTCCTGCTTTTTTCCCCATTTTTTTGATTGTTTGTAATGAACGATGAAGATGTGGACCTGCTTCAGCATGAATAGTTATAATATCTGAACCTGCTTTTGCAAAAGCTTCTAAATAAGGGTCTACTGGTGCGATCATCAGGTGGACATCAAATATTGCTTTTGTTAATGGGCGCAGAGCTTTGACGATTTCAGGACCAAAGGTGATGTTAGGAACAAAGTGCCCATCCATAATATCAAGATGAAGCCAATCTGCACCAGCATCAACAACATCTAACATTTCTTGTCCAAGTTTAGAAAAATCAGAAGCCAAGAGAGAAGGCGAAATGAGATGAAAATGAGGCATTAAAATCTCCTTAGATTGGCAGTTTTTATCATATCGCTGTGTATACACAAATATTTTTTGTGTTATGACGGAAAAGAAAAAATATGTATTATAGGTCTTTTTATGGAAAGATTGCTTGAAATTTTAAAGCTTTATAAGTGAAAGATATGTCGAATCATAAAACATATTTGATGCCTGAACTTCAACATAAACATACTATTGCGGTTTCTTCTCAAGAATATCGAGATGCCATGAGTCTTTTTGCAGGAGCTGTGCATATTGTGACAACAAATGGTATTAAGGGAAGACGTGGGGTGACTGTTTCGGCGTGTTGTTCTTTATCTGATGATCCTCCAACCCTTCTTGTTTGTCTCATGCGCCATAATTTAAAGAATCAGGTGTTTATGGAGAATGGAAATTTTTGTGTTAATAGCTTGGCAGGAAAACATCGCTCATTAGCGGATGTTTTTTCGAGGCGTTGCAATTCTACACAAAATGAGCGTTTTGATGTTGCTCAATGGGGAGCTTTGCAAACGGGGGCGCCTAGTCTTTCAGACGCTCTAGCGTCGTTTGATTGTCGTTTGATTTGTTGGCACGAACACGCAACCCATTGTGTTTTGATTGGTGAGGTTGTTGCAATCAACTGTAATAAAGAAAAAGATGCTTTGATGTATTTGAAACGTGAATATCACACTTTGCCTTTATAAAGATTTTATTTTTTTGCATTGATGAAATGATTTATTGTTGCTTCATTTAGATTTTAAACAATGTAGAGAGTAGGGGAGGGATGGCTCTGATATCTGATATTAGATTTCCTTCTTTTTAAAGTTTTTCAATAAGCGAAAAAAATGATTCTGGATGAGATTTGATCAAGAATTCAATCTACATAAAAAAGCGATCAAACCTAAACAGTGCATTTAGATATATTCGTCGATTGTTATGAAAAAACATTTTACTCTTGTGTTGATGGGTATTGCACAATATATAGACCGCACATAGCATATGTGGAGGTTTTTTATTGCATGAGCGAAGAGATTGATGGTCAATATCGCCCTAGTGAAGATGAGCCTTTTATGAATGAGCGGCAAAAGGCGTATTTTCGTGCTAAATTGGTTTCTTGGAAGAATGATATATTAAAAGAAGCTCGTGAGACTTTGGAAAATTTGCAGGAAGAGAATGTTGGTCAGCCCGATTTGACTGATCGGGCTTCTTGTGAAACTGATCGTACAATCGAATTACGTGCTCGTGATCGTCAGAGGAAACTTATTTCAAAAATAGATGCTGCTTTAGAGCGCATTGATAATGGGACATACGGTTTTTGTGAAGAAACCGGCGAACCCATTAGTATCAAGCGTCTTGAGGCTCGGCCGATAGCCGTTTTGTCATTGGAAGCGCAAGAACGTCACGAACGACGTGAAAGAGTTTATCGCGATGATTAAGGTTATTGAGATGATAAACAAACGAAATTCGTGGTGATAAAATTGTATATTTTTATTTTTGAGGGGTAGGAATGAATAAAGATGGTTCTTGCCGCCCCTCAATTTGGGCGGTGATGGCTGAATCTTTTACCGCTTGATTCGTAAAAGGAGAGGGACTTTTATCCGATACATCGTTTCTTTCTGGAGGGGCGGAATTTAGATGTGTGTCTGTTTCTCTTTTTTGTATTTTTGATGTACCAGTAATATCGGATTCTACAACCACATCTGTTAATCCGCCAATAAGGAGCAAATGTTCTTTATTATCGCAACGGACTAAAACAAGGCGGCGTGCTCGATCTATAGAAATTACTTCACATAATGCTAATCGTGATAGACTTTTTTTTCTATTAATGCTGTATCTTCCTGTACTTAAGCGACGTAAAAACACGATAATTACGGTAATAGCTGCGATTGTTATTATAAAAAGCAAAAAGCTTATCGTTATGTTTGCAGCAGATACACCTATCTGCTCTGATAACCAGATATACATAGATTTTCTCCCATTTTGGATGGAAATATTATTTTTTATTGAGATAAATTTATAAACATACCCTCAAAAGATTCACTTATAATGTAAGAAATAAACTTTTGAATATTAAGCGAGCTTATCTTAGATAATATCATAGTATATACTTTATAACAACATAACAACGAATATAAAGGAAGTTTGTGACATAAGAAATAGCTATAAGCTAAGGCAAAGAGAGATGGATAAAGATTTTGAGAATAATGAAAGATCAGCGTCTTCGTTTCACCGGAGAGTTGTGATTTTTGGTGTTGTTTTTGTATTAGGTTTTCTTTTCATTGTGGGTATTTTAGGTTTTTTTTATCCACAAAACTATTTGCAACAGGCGATATCAATATCTTTTTTGATTCTAGCAATGATCGGTGTTGCAACACTCATTTTGTGTGGAATGGGAATTTTAAGATATCATGTGTGGTCGCATGAAGATTTTGATTTTAGCATCTTTAATAGGAGCGATGATGCAATTGTAATCTCTGATCTTTCTGGTTTTGTTTATTATTCTAATCAAAACTATCGAAAAATTCTGACCTATAAGCCTGAAGTGTCTTGTTATAGGGTTATTGCGGATCTTCCAGGAGCTGGTGCACTCTCGTACCGCTTAAAGGTTGCAGCCTGTAATAATCTTGCAGCGCAAGAGGAATTAAGAGTAGAACAGCCAATTTTTACTGATTCTACACCAAAAAAATCTGTTTGGTATAATATTTCCATTCAACCTATCAAAAAACAGAAAAAAAAGCTTTTATTTTGGCGTATTGCTGATATTTCGCACTTACAACAAACGCGAGAAGTTTTTTTCTCGAACCTTCAAGAGGCTATCAATCACTTGGATCAAGCTTCTATTGGTTTTGTATCCGTTAATAGACAAGGAACTATTCTTTATGCCAATGCGACTTTTGCAGAATGGTTTTCAATTGATTTAGCGAATTTCTCAATTGGTCAATATAATTTTGATTCGTTATTTGATAGCGTTGGCGCTAAGAGCTCATGGAGTGATATCTGTTTACAAACCAACAGATATCAAAGTTCAGGTTACTCTTTACCCTATAGGTTTTCGTTATGTTTAAATTCACACACGACTTGTGAGAAAATATTCCATTGTCTTATATCTGTTTCTTCTCTCTTAGAAGAGGAAGCCATTTATCGTGTTGTGATCATTCCACAACAAATACAAAAAGAAGAGGATGATCAATTAAAATTACCCAGTATATTAGAAGAATATTTTGATGCGAGTCCTTTTGCAATAGCCGTGGTGGATCATGCAGGGCAATTGGTTCATATGAATAAAGCTTTTTCATCACTCACGGGATGTATGGACAAAGCTGTCAATTTTTATGATGTTATTTCTCGTCGTGATTGTGTGCAGTTAGAGCGTTCTTTTCAGAGAATTGCGACAAATAAAAATTATTTTGTTTCTCTAGAAACTGTTTTAGAAAAAAATGAAGAATGCCATTTACGGCTCCATATTATGTCTGTACCGCCCTATCATGGTGATGCATTGCAAGATTTGCTTATTATCTCTGTCATTGAAACAACCGAACAAAAAACACTTGAAGATAAAATGATGCAAAGTCAGAAGATGCAAGCTGTAGGACAATTGGCTGGCGGCATTGCTCATGATTTTAATAATGTTTTAACAGCAATTTTAATGTCGTGTGATCTTCTTTTAAATACGCATCGTAGTTCTGATCCTGCTCATGCTGATCTGATCAATATTAAAAACAATGCTAATCGTGCAGCTGCTCTTGTCCAACAATTATTAGCTTTTTCTAGAAAGCAAACACTTCGACCTGAAGAAGTCGATTTTACTGAATTTTTATCAGATATCCGCAATCTTATTTTACCACTTTTGGGGAATAATATTCAGTTAAAAATTATCCATGGAAGAGATTTGTGGAGCGTTGAAGTTGATCAAGCATCTTTTCAGCGTGTTATTATGAATTTGGTTATTAATGCGCGTGATGCCATGTTAGATGGAGGTATTGTTACGATTGCAACAAATAATATTACAAAGCAACAAAGTGCTGAATTTAATCATCTTGGATTAGCAATTGGCGAGTATGTGCAATTGACTATCTCAGATACAGGGGCTGGTATATCTGCTGCTATACAAGAAAAAATGTTTGAGCCATTTTTTACAACAAAAGAAGTTGGAAAAGGAACAGGACTTGGTTTATCAATGGTTTATGGAATTATCAAGCAGAGCGGTGGGTATATTTATTGTGAAAGTAAAGAAGGTGAAGGAGCAACATTTCATATTTTTCTTCCCCGTTATATCCCCAATATAAAAGGAGAAATTTCTCAAAAGATTGAAAAAGATGAAGAGAAAGATAAAAATATAGACTTAACAGGATCTGCAACTGTTTTATTGGTTGAAGATGAAGATGCGGTCAGAATGGGGGGGGTAAGAGCTCTTCAAATGAGAGGATATACGGTTTTAGAGGCAGCAAGTGGGGTGGAAGCACTCTCTATTCTTGAGGAACAAAAAGGAGATGTTGATATTATTGTTTCCGATGTGGTGATGCCAGAAATGGATGGGCCCACTTTATTGAAGGAAGTCTGTAAAAACTATCCTGGTATCAAATTTCTTTTCGTTTCTGGATATGCAAAAGATGCTTTTGCTAAAAATCTTCCACAAGATGCTGTTTTTGGTTTTTTATCTAAACCTTTTACACTCAAACAGTTAGCTGTAACAGTTAAAGAAACACTTTCATCATGAGTAAAAATTTATGCAGTAGAAAAATTGCGTATTTTAAGATTTTTTAGGCTAAATACCAGAGCATTTTGATAAATAGTGTTTATGATAATGTCATAGAACTGAATAAAGAAGAATTTTGAAAATGAACTAAAATTCAAAAAAATCATATGTTTTGTGCAAAAATTTATGAAGAGATGGACTCTATTATGTCAACATTTCATAGAGATTTTCAATTGTAGATACTGAGCAAAAACTATGTGTAAAGCATTGAAATATGCTGATTAATAGATTGTTGATACACTCAAAAAGATAAAAGCTGTTGTTGCGTATCGACCATTTTGCTCTTCCCTTCAATAAATGCTTTTAAGGCTTCGGGATAGAGTTTATGCTCTGCTTTAAGAACTCTTTGTGCTAAGCACTCAGCAGTATCATGGGGATAGACTGGAACGGCTGCTTGGGCAAGGATTTTTCCTGCATCCATGTCTTCTGTAACAAGGTGAACAGTGCAACCCGTGATTTTTACACCTGCTTGTAAAGCTTTTTCATGTGTGTTTAAGCCTTTAAATGAAGGCAAAAGAGAAGGATGAATATTTAGAATTCGTCCTTCATAAAGTTTTACAAAACGTGGTGAGATAAGGCGCATATACCCTGCAAAGCAGAGAAAATCCGGTTTATATTGATTTAAAATTGTAAAAATATTTTCTTCATGCTCTTCTTTTGTTTTGTAAATTTTACGATCAACAATATGAATAGGTAAGTTATGGTTTTGCGCTTTTTCAATACCGTTGGCACGCGGATTATCGCAAATAACCGCGACGATTTCAGCAGGATATGCCGTTTGTTGGCTAGCTTGAGCAAGGGCGACCATATTGGATCCATTACCAGAAATGAAAACGACGATTTGTTTTTTCATAAATGCAGTACCCCTTTATAAAGTATTCCTTTATTTTGATCTTGGCATTTTGTTAAAATGCCAAGGGGAGTTACAGTCTCTCCTTTTCTTTCAAGAGCTTGTGTAATTGTTTCAGCTGCATGCTGTGCTACGATAATGATCATGCCAATACCACAATTAAATGTTCTTAACATTTCTGTTTCTTCTATTTTACCTTGTTTGGCAATCCATGAAAATACTGCTGGAACATTGATGCTAGAAAGATTAATTTCAGCGCAGAGAGAGGATGGAAGGACACGTGGAATATTTTCAGGAAAACCTCCACCCGTAATATGAGCAAGAGCTTTAATCCCTTCATATTTTCGCATGATGGGAAGAAGCGATTTTACATAAATGCGTGTTGGTGTAAGAAGTGCTATACCAAGGCTGCTTTCGGGGGAAAAAGGGGCAGGGTCATTCCATTTGAGATAATTTTGCTGGATGATTCGTCGAACAAGCGAAAAGCCATTGGAATGAATTCCAGAGGCGCTTAGACCTAATATAATATCACCTTCTGTCAAATCTTTTGAAGGGAGTAGCTTGCTACGTTCGCATGCTCCAACAGCAAAACCAGCTAGATCATAATCTCCCTCTGCATACATTCCTGGCATTTCTGCAGTTTCTCCTCCAATAAGGGCAGCACCGGCTTGTTTACATCCTTCTGCAATACCGGAAACAATCGCAGCTCCTTGTTCAGGGTCAAGCTTTCCAGTTGCAAAATAATCCAGAAAAAAGAGAGGTTCAGCCCCTTGTACGAGTAAATCATTGACACACATAGCTACAAGATCAATACCTACAGTGTTATGGTGACCTACTTCAATGGCAATTTTTAATTTTGTTCCCACTCCATCATTGGCTGCTACTAGGATAGGATCCGTAAAGCCTGCTGCTTTTAAATCAAAAAGTCCACCAAAACCGCCAATTTCTGCATCTGTTCCGGCTCGTTTTGTTGCGCGTATAAAGGGTTTAATTTTTTCTACCATGGCATTACCCATATCGATGTTTACACCGGCTTTTGCGTAGGTAAGACCAGCTTTGGATTTATCCCCAGCCTTGGATTTATTATTTGTAAGATCTTGATTGCTCATTGGAGCCTTCCTTTAATGGAAAATCAGGTTTTGATATTATGCAATGCCATGATAGAGTTCTCTCTGCAAGAGATATTGATAAGAAAATAAGCAACTTTTCTTGTACCTTATTTTGAAGTTGTTTATAATTTTTTGTGAAGAATTTTTTAGGATATTTTATGAGCAAGATATCAGATAATCACGGACAGTCTTCTTGGCAACTTATGAGAAAGAAAGTGAGTGAGAATACATCTCGTGATCGTTATAAGACTTATGTGCCAGCGTATACTCAATTACCGTTGCCGAATAATATGAAAAGACAAATCTTTTTTTGGCTTGGTACGCTGATTTTTTTCATTCTTTTTATGTTTATTTTTGGATCGATTTTGCTTCCTTTTGTGGCAGGGATTGTGTTGGCTTATTTTCTCAATCCTATTGTTCAATTACTTGAAAAATTTGGTATTCGTCGTGTGTTTGGGACTGTCCTTATTACCTTATTTATTGTTATTACCTTTATTGCTGCTTTAGTTATTTTGATTCCTGTTATTAGTTGGCAAATACAGCAATTTATGAGTGATGGTTTACCTGTTTATATTAATCGTATTCAAACCTTTTTTGTTGAGCATGATTTTGATTGGTTAAGGCGCTATTTTGGAAGTGATCCAAATGAATTACGGAATAATATTAAAGGATTTTTGGGAGAAGGTTCGGATTTTATCACGTCTCTTTTGAATTCACTTTTAAAGTCAGGAAAATCAATCGTTAATATCGTTAGCCTATTTGTTGTGGCACCTGTGGTGGCATTTTATATGTTATTAGATTGGCCACGTATGGTAACAGCAATCGATTCGTTAATACCGCGGGATCATCTGGAAACCGTTCGTAGTATTTTTCATGAAATGGATAGAGCTATTGCAGGCTTTGTTCGTGGACAAGGAACAGTTTGTCTCATATTGGGAGGCTATTATGCTATTGGTTTAACGATTGCAGGACTCAATTTTAGTCTTTTGATTGGTATGTTTATTGGTCTTATTAGCTTTGTTCCTTATATCGGCACAATGAGTGGTTTGGTCCTTTCTGTTGGTATTGCATGGGTCCAGTTTTATCCCAATAATTGGGGGGGAATCATTGTTGTGATGGCACTTTTTTTAATTGGTCAATTTATTGAAGGTTATATTCTTCAACCCAAGCTTGTAGGTTCATCAGTGGGATTACATCCCGTATGGTTGATGTTTTCACTTTTTGCTTTTTCTTCACTCTTTGGTTTTACTGGTATGCTTGTTGCTGTTCCTGCGGCAGCGGCTGTTGGCGTTTTAGTTCGTTTTGCTCTTCATACTTATCTGAGTTCTCAGATGTATTCGCGAAGCGGAAATTCGGAGCCGCTAAAATGAATGGGCGTGAAACGCAATTATCTTTAAATTTTCCTTATGATCCGATTTTTCAATTTGAGGATTTAGTGGTAACGGAAAGCAATCGTATGGCTTTTCAGCTTATTGATCACTGGCCCAATTGGAGCTTACCTATTGCAGTTTTGGTTGGTAAAGAAGGATCTGGAAAAACGCATTTTTCTAATATATGGCTCCAAAAAGCAGATGCTTTCAGGATTCAGTACAATGAACTTGATCAGGCTGTTACTATGGCTTCTTTAGGCAGATCATTTTTAATAGAGGATATTGATACAGGTGAAATCAATGAGACAGAACTTTTTCATTTAATTAACAGTATTAAGCAAGCAAATCTTGATGCACGACAGGCTACTTTATTGATGACGGCACAAACACTTCCTTCCGCTTGGAATTTAATGTTAAATGATCTAAAAAGTCGTCTTAATTCGGTGATGTTCGTTGAAATTAATCAGCCTGATGATGCATTGTTAACAGCTGTTGCATTTAAGCTTTTTTCCGATAGGCAACTTATTGTACATCCAGATACGGTTTATTATCTTGTAAGCCGTTGTGAACGTTCTTTATTTTCATTGAAGCGTGTTGTTGATTCTGTTGATCAGTTGGCATTACAAAGAAAAAGAAAAATAACACGTGCTGTTATTGCTGAAGTTTTAAATAGAAGAAATCCGTAAATACTCCTTATCATGGCTTAATTATTCTGTCCTTCTATTATCGTTTCAATATGTGGAAGACAAGTCATTTAAATTTTCTTCTTTTTGGATATCTATATAAGAGTAAAAAATAGTGTTTTTTACTCTTATCGTGTTTTTATTTTAAATAGCTTTGAGATTTTATTGTATGATGTTGAATTCTTACCATCTTCGCATTTGAAAATTTTTCTAAAAAGAGCGCTTTATTTTATTTATAATAAAACCTTTGTGCTTTGAAAAAATGTTTGTTGTTTATGGGTTTGGATTGTAGAAGATTCTAGAATTTTTAATAAAAGAATCCTTGGGAAGATAGAAAAAGAGGGGAAAAAAGCTTAATACAGCTGAGTTTTTTGGCTTATGTTTTCTTTGGGAAAGTTTTTCTATGATATTTAAGTCATTTTTTTCTAAAATTGTATCTGTGGAATGTGTTTTGATACAATGAGAGCTTGCTTAAAACAGGATAAAAATTATGAAATCCTTATAAAGAAATTCGTTATTTTTTAATATAGATTGGATTTTCTTACGGAAGTTATTTTCTCCTATTTGTCTATAAATTTGTTATTGAGTAGGGGGAAAAATTAAAAAATGTGCTTTTTTGTAAAGAAATGCAACAAAATTAAAAAAAAGTGTGTTTTTCTCTTGCACTTCTGTTGTGAAAATTTTAGGAAATGTGCATCAAGTAAATGTAAATGGCGGAGCGTAGCGCAGCCTGGTAGCGCACCTGATTTGGGATCAGGGGGTCGTAGGTTCGAATCCTATCGCTCCGACCATATTTGATTGAGTGTGTGAGAATGACCCAATTGGGTACGTGTGGTGAGAAACTATCATCCAAGCGTTGTGTAATCTGAAGGAAAAAGGCATGATCGCACGTATTTATAGTCCTGCTAAGACAGCTATGCAGTCAGGTAAGGGGAATACAGGTTTTTGGATTCTAGAGTATGAGCCAATGAAAGCAAAAATGCTTGAACCTCTTATGGGCTATACGGCAACGTCTGATATGAATAATCAGGTAAAGATTCGATTTAATAGGAAGGAAGAAGCGATTGCTTTTGCACGTAAGAATGCTATCTCTTACCGTGTAGAAAAGAAACATACATCGATTCGACGTGCTATTTCTTATTCTGATAATTTTCGCAGTGATCGGCAGCATTCTTGGACACATTGAATTGAAGATGCTATTTTGAATTGAGAAAATAATCAGTTGGGTCCCGTAGCTCAGCTGGATAGAGCAACGGCCTTCTAAGCCGTGGGTCACAGGTTCGAATCCTGTCGGGATCACCATGTTTAAATGATATTTATAGGCTATAAAAAGTTAGAGAGTTTTCCTTTTATTCTATTAGCTTATTTTTCTGTATAATCCCGAACCTTTTTGATGTTTTTTGGTTTATTTTGCTGCTACACGTTTTCTGTTGACTGTTTTAGTATAAAATGATGCTGTTTTCTCTTTTTTCAGTAAAAATTGCTTTTGATTGCTGAAACTTTAGCATTGCATATTCTTGCCGCGTGTTGCTACTATATCACATGCTTTAGGAAACAGATTACAAAAACTCTTTTTTATGAGCTTCTTTTCATCTTTCTGAAAATGAATATTTTATTTCTTAGATTAGATTTAAGCATTGCTGCTAGTGCTGGTGAAATTGCCAAAAAACATCTATTGTGATTTTTTTATTTTTTATGAATAATATTATTACGTTTTTTAGCATGATCTTTGGTAAGATCGATTTTGATTAGATACAAGGCATGATGGATTCGATTTAGAACAGTTTATGAAACATTGAAGAATAAAAACGATATCTGTTTATGATGAGAATTTACAGATGGCACAAGAGGTGGAAAATATCTTCTTGTCTTGGAAGCTGTGATTCATAACGAATTACTTCTTTATAGTTTTTTCGTATAAAAAGATGTTATATGTGCCGTCCAGATAAGATATTGTTTTTTTCAATGAGAGACACTTGCGGACAATTTGATTTAACATGATTGTCACTGTTTCTCAGGTAGGGTTATAGGTTTCATCAATGTTTAGGTTTTCTTAGTCTTATAGGTTTAAGAATGTATACTGTGTATTTATATGAATGAAGATAGATTGTATCTTAGAGTTAAATTTTTAGATTTCATATTTACATTTTCAAATGTTTTTTCTTATTTCTTTATAGTTTGTACATCATGTTAGAAGTATTTTAATATTGGATAACAATCACATTAAAATGTTATGCAGATGAGCTTTGAAGATCTAAACTCACACGGTTCAAGGTGATCATTATTTCAATAGGAATACAGTGTGAGGAGAATGCCATTTTACAGGCTTTGTTTTAAGAGATATCTCTTAGAGCTCACTTCACGCTGGCGCTCGTGAATGGTACAATGATAAATCCATTGAGCTCCATCATCTTTACACTTATGAAGAAATAAGCTGACATTATCATACACTTTGCCTATTTGTCAGCCTCCGATGTTGCAATAGATCTCAGCACTTGAGGCATTTATCGGCATTTTTGTGCTTTTTTATACAATTTTTACTTAATATTAATTCCTCTTATGACGTGTAAGAGAGACGGTTTTGTTTAATTCAATATAAATAGGTTTGAAATGAGAAAACATTACGATATTCGGATTTCTCATTCAACATGGCAAACAATAAAACATGATTATAAATCAAATGTATTTTTAGAATGAAAAAAATTGCTTTTATCGTGTTTTTTACTCTTTTTAATATTTTATTATAATCTGTAATTGGTAAACTCAAAATACAGCTCTAAGGTTAAGTGTTTTATATCTATCGAAGTGACTGTGGTTATATCTAACTGTTTGGACAACAAGTTGTATACCAATAGACATGAAAGAATTAAGAAAAACAGGGGATAGATCAGGAAACAAACAATATTTTTTAGAACGGAAGCCTATGCTTGTGGAAAGAATTTTAAAATCAAACTTCTAATCTGTTGCAAAATGAGGCTGTTATTACGTTTGTGATACTTTTAGATGGCTTCCCCTAAGAGGCGCTATCAGAACGTAAAAAATATTAGAAACACTCCGTAAAGTATGCCCTTTGTAGAGGCATATTGCAAAATCTTATTTCCGAATCTTTATTTACGCATCCCGTACCTTGGAAGAATACGATAATTCGATAATTTATTTATACTATAAAGTTGAATGGTGGGCGTGACAGGCAAATAAAAAGCAAGTAAAATAAAATAGTTATGTCTAATATAAGGGAATAGGTGAATCTTGATTCTATTGAGTTTTTTTGCCTCTATCCCTCATCTTTTTGAAGCTTTTTTATGGCTTCAAGAGAGAGTTTTTTACGGTCTGCGCTCTTTGTGTAAAGAGATGCCATAGCATCATTTGTCCAGCCAAAAATTGCTTTGAGTTGTGATACTGTTGCACCAGAATTAGCTGCGCGTGTTGCGGCTAATTTTCTTAATCCATGCGCCGATTTTTTAATTCCAGCCGCATTACAAGCGTCTCTAAATGTATCGCCAAAGCTTTCTTTGGAGAGT
>NZ_JBHIND010000023.1:0-22841 GCF_042194695.1 Bartonella sp. CM86QHHN | reverse complement strand
CGGCGTTTGGAAGAACCCGTTTTTGCGAAAGCTTATCGAAGATGGGCGGGGCGTGCGATGGATTTATTCTTTAAAGAGATCAGAAAGGCGGTGGCGTGATGGCACAGTTTCAAAAGCTTGCTCTTGATGTGATTGTGGTGCCGGAGCGTATACGCCCTGTGGATGATGAGCATGCCAAGGCACTTGCGCAATCAATGGCGCGGGAGGGATTGATGAATCCGATTACGGTGCGCCATACCCCTAATGCTAAAGAGGGTAATTACACGCTTATTGCTGGTGCACACCGGCTTCGTGCTGCTGAGCTTTTGGGCTATAGTGACATTGATGCCGTTGTGGTGCAGGCTGATAAGGATAATGCCGCGCTTTTAGAAGTGGCAGAAAACCTCTTTCGCAATGAATTATCGGTGATTGACCGTGCGCTTTTTGTCCAGACTTACCGCGAATTGTGGGAAAAGAAGTATGGGGAGATTAAGGTTGGTGGGGACAGAAAATCAAAGGGTAAACATTACCCTTTGATCGGTGGTAATCAATATACAAAGGACAAAGTGGCAAAGGGTCAAGTTGACCCTTTGCCAAATGATGGCTCTTCAGAGCACCATGAAACTGGGTGTGAAGGGGATGAAAAATCAAAGGGACAACTTGTCCCTTTGATCGGTGGTGAGCAATTGGGACAAGTTGTCCCTATTTCTTATACAGATGAAGAAAGTGGTAAAGGGACAGTTTTATCTTTTGCCGAACATGTGGCGGACCGTATTGGTTTGTCTTCAAAATCAGTAAGACGTCTTAACAACATTGCCCAGCATTTACAGCCGGAGTTGCGGTCGGTTTTGCGGGGGACGGCATTGGCAGATAATCAAGCGCAGTTGTTGAAGCTGGCGAAGATGGAGCCGGTTGCGCAACGGCGGGTGGCAATTGCTTTGCAACAGGTTGAGGGGGATTTACGGCGGGCTGTTGATTTGGTCAATGGGGTTAATACGCCGCCGCAAATCAATGAACAGGAACGGATTTTTGCTCAGTTATTAGGTGTTTGGCAGAGAGCAGATGCGCAGACACGGGCGCGGTTTTGTGATTATCTTGCAAGAGAACGTGGGGAGGTGCTGTCATGAAGAGGCATGGTTGCGGGCAGCTTGATTTTTTCCAAAAGCCGGTTTTTCCCTGCCGCGAACCGGTTGCGCAGATTGATTTAGGGCGGTTTCGCTCGCGCATTAAGCGTGCGATGGCGCGGGCTTTGAGAGAATGCCGGCATGAGCGCAGTGTGATTGCAGAGCGTATGGCGCATTATTTAGGGATTGGGTGTTTAAGTAAGGCGAGTTTGGATGCTTATGTTGCGGAAAGTAAGCAGGTGGATATTTCCCTGCCGCGGTTTAAGGCATTTGTGCGGGCGACAGAGGCATTTTGGCTCTGGGATGAGGTGGTGAGTGAAGATGGATTGTTGCTGTTGCAAGGAGATGAGGCGCGGTTAGCAGAGATTGCGCGGTTGCAGCAGGAACAGCGGGAGATTGCAGCGCAATTGAAAGCCATGCGCGCAACGCCGGTTCGCATTAAAAGGGGGCAGCCATGAAGGAATGGTTTACTATTGCCGAATTGGCTGAGGCAGCTTTGCCAGGGTTGCCGAAAACAAAGATCGGTCTCAACAATCTTGCGCTTAAGAAATGGCGTTTGAATACACAATTGTTTCGCCAAACATTAGGCAAAACCAAGCCGGTTTGGGAGTATCACATCTCTTTATTGCCGGAGGGGGCGCGGGCGGCGTTGTTGGTGCGGGCAGGTGGAATTTGTGTAGAAGAAAAGACAGAGAAAAGCGATCAAAAGACAAGTATTTGGGTGCGTTATGAGGGGCTTTCCAAGGCGCATAAAAGGCGCTGTGAAGAGCGTTTGAAGGCACTTTGTTTTTGGGAAGATTTGCTTCATGCCGGTATGGGGGTGCATGATGCGGCAAGTTTGAGTGCGGTGCAATTTGGTGTAAGTCGGATGTCGCTTTTTAATTGGCGGCAGATGGTGGAGGGGTATGAGCGCCCTGATTGGTTGGCAGCTTTAGCGCCTTGTTATGGTGAGGAGAATGTTTCGCAATTTGCGCCGTGTCATGAGGGGGCGTGGGAGGTTTTTTGTTCGGATTATTTGCGCCCCTCTAAACCTGCTTTTTCGGCGTGTTATCGGCGCATGGTTTCGGTTGCGCAGGAGCGGGGTTGGCAGCCCATTCCTTCTGAGCGGGCTTTGCGGCGTCGTTTTAAGGCGCAAGTTTCCAAAGCGGTTGTGGTTTTAGCGCGTGAGGGAGAAGAAAAGGCAAAAAAGCTTTATCCAGCCCAACGGCGTGATCGCTCGAGCTTGCATGCACTGCAAGCAGTGAATATGGACGGGCATAAGCTGGATGTTTTTGTGAATGTTCCTTGGACAGAAAAGCCTGTGCGGCTTTATCTGATTGCCATTCAAGATCTTTATTCGGGCAAGATTTTATCGTGGCGCCTGTCGGATGCTGAGACTTGGGAAATCGTGCGTTTGGTGATTGGGGACATGGTGGAAGCTTATGGCATACCAGAGCGTATGACCTTGGATAATGGGCGCGCTTTTACCAGCAAGTGGATTTCTGGAGGTGTGCAAAACCGTTTTCGTTTTAAGATTAAGCCGGATGATCCGCAAGGGCTTTTGACGAGCTTGGGGGTGCAATTGCAATGGACCACCCCTTATAGCGGACAGTCTAAACCGATTGAGCGGGCATGGCGTGATCTGGCAGAAGCGATTTCGAAACATCCCTTTTGTGCGGGGGCTTATACGGGCAATAAACCGGATGCCAAGCCTGAAGATTATGGCAAGCGCGCGATAGGATTTGAAGCGTTTAAAGCCCATGTTGGTGCGCAAATTGTGGCGCATAATGCGCAAGCGGGGCGCAAGGCGGTTAATTGTGCGGGGCGCAGTTTTGATGAGACCTTTGCAGAGAGTTTGCAAGCCGAGGGGACGATAGTTCGGCAAGCGAGTGCAGCACAACGGGCTTTATGGCTTTTAACTTCTGAGGCATTGCGTGTGCAAAAGGGTACGGGCGAGATCCATTTTTATGGCAATCGTTATTGGGCGCGGGCGTTGAATGAGCATGCGGGGAAAAAAGTGATTGTACGCTTTGATCCGGATAATTTGCATCAAGATTTACGGGTTTATGATTTGAATAATCGGTTGCTTTGTTTGGCACCATGCCTTTGTGATGTAGGTTTTTATGACCAGCAGGCGGCGCGCTTGAATGGGCGTTTGCGTAAAGAATATGTGAAGGCTGTTAAAGCAGAAAAACAGCTAGCGGCAAAGCTTGCGCCTGATCACTTGGCAGATGTTTATGGTCGCCTTGAGAAAAAGGATGAAGCGTTCAAATCGAAGCTTCCGATAAAGCCAAAGGTGAGCCGCTTGATGCCAAACAATGTGGGGAATTTAGCTTTGAAAGCAGACGATGATGAGGTTTTGGGGGAGGAAGAATTTAGCACGCATTTGCATAAAGCTTTGAGAAAGCTTTCCGCCTCTGATGAGGGGCGTGAGGTGATCAAGTTTCCTAAACGATAGGAA
Organism: Bartonella sp. CM86QHHN; assembly: GCF_042194695.1. NCBI lineage: Bacteria > Pseudomonadati > Pseudomonadota > Alphaproteobacteria > Hyphomicrobiales > Bartonellaceae > Bartonella > Bartonella sp. CM86QHHN. The sequence goes on along the minus strand of NZ_JBHIND010000023.1, from coordinate 19,298 downwards.
AGGAAAGAGGGGGGGATTTGTAAGAATTCTCAAAAGGAAGCTGGTTTTGTATCGCGTACCAGGTTGAAGCGTTAACAAAGAAAGGGGGGAGGAATCTTAATCCTTTAAAAGTCTAATCAATACATGAAGTTTCTAGGTATCTTTGCCTGATCGGGAGAGATGCGTGGAGTTAGCAGGTTCCCTGATGTGTGAGAAAGAGAGGGGATTTGCAAGGTTAGCCGTTTTAGTATCGCGTACGGCTTTAAATGTTTATTGAAGACAAAAGATAAGGGGCGGTTGGGAGCCCTTCCCCTTATCAATAGTCTAAAATCAATACGAAAGGGGAATATACATGAAAAACGCGATAAATGCAACGGTCGATAAAAATCCTTGGGCGCGACCTAAAATCCAGCCTAATGGAACAGCACAAAACCGCAACAGTGATGACATTGCTTTATGGAATGAGCTTGTGGATGCGGTGAGAGCTTTGGGGCAAATGAATGATTGGTCGAAAGCAGAGGTGGCGCGGCGCATAGGCATGCCGGATGGAACGTTTTCGCAATGGTATGCGGGCAGTTATGCGGGGCAATTGGGTAAGCAAAATGCAAAGGTTCAACAATGGGTTGAGGTTTTAAAGGAAACGGCGGGGTTTTTGGAGAAGATCCCTGAAAAACCAGCCTTTCAGAGGAATCGAATTGCCAGTGAGATTATTGATACTTTAACACTGGCACAAAGTACGGGGGATATGGTGATGATTACGCTTGATGCGGGCAGTGGCAAGACCGAAACCTGCCGCCATTATCGCTCTACCCGCCCGCATGTTTATCTGGTAACAGCCAGCCCGCATACGCGCAGTGTTCACGGTATTTTGAATGATATGGCAGCAGAATTGGAAGTGGTGGAATATAATCCCACCCGCTTAACGCGTGCGATTGGCAAAAAGTTAGAGCGCGTGGGCAGTGGTACGTTGTTGATCGTTGATGAAGCGCAAAATTTAACGGATGAGGCGATTAATCAGTTGCGCCACTTTGTTGATATCAATGGTACGGGGTTGGCTTTGGTTGGCAATGATGAAATTTCGGGGCGGTTGGTTCATCGTCAAAATGGTCCCTCTTATGCGCAAATTAAAAGCCGATTGGCGATGCATTTGAAACGGCGCAAGCCCTATAGTGAGGATATTGCGGCGCGCATTCATGATTGGGGGATTGAAGATGTTGGTGCGATAAAGTTTTTGACAGGGATAGGCTTAAAGGCTGGAGCTTTGCGGCAAATTGACAAAACCATGATGTTGGCACGCATGGCAGCGCTTGGAGATGGGTGTGAGGTGACTTTGAAACATGTCAAAGCGGCATGGAAAAACCGTGACGTGGAGGAATTGGCATGATCTCTTTATGCGACAAAGAATTATCCGATACGCTTGTTGGTCTTTATGACGATTATCAATGCGGTTTTGATATTGGAGAAAAGCTTAAATTGTGTGTTGATTTGGCGTTATTGCTTGAATTGGAGTTGAGTGTTCACCGTTTGGGGGAAGCGGATGCGGTTTTGGAAGGCCAAGTTGCAGAAGTTTTGGCTGAGTGTGACAGCTCTGATCGAGATGAAGATAAGAGCAATCGTGTGATTTATATGGATTTTGGAGGAAGCAAATGATGGAACGTAACCCCTATATGGTAAGAGATAGCTTGATTGCTTTGCGCTCTGCCTTTTTACAGTATGAGGTGAATGGCATTTTTATGCATGGACAAGATGTTCGAGAATTGAATGAGTATTTGCGTCGTTTGGCAGGCTATAACCACGTTTTAAGTCATGAGCTTATGCGGTGTCGTTGGCAATTGAAAGCGGGATGTGCGCCTTCTTCAGGGGATGTTGTGCCATTTCGTCGTTTTCAAAAAACACAGGAGGAAGTTGGTGATGAATCCACAAATTGAACTTGAAGGCACGCGTTATATGAAGGATGCAAAAGGGGCTTTGGTGCCGGTAAGTTTGATCCGCCCTGCGGATTTGTTAGAGGATGAAACGGTGCGCAAAATTATGGGTTTTGCGAAAGAATTATCGGCAAGGATTGCACGTTTTAACAACCATACGATTGCGGATTTGAGTGATTTTGATAGCTTGCTTGCGCAAGAATATGGTGTGGAGCGGCGTGGCAAAAAGGGCAATTGTACTTACACAAGCTTTGATGGTTTGCAACGTATTAAGGTGCAAGTTCAGGAAAGTGTTGATTTTGGACCGCAATTGCAAATTGCCAAAAGCCTTCTTGATGAGTGTTTGAATGAATGGTCTGCGGATGCACGCCCTGAAATCCGTGCGATTATTACGCGTGCTTTTAATACGGATAAAGAAGGCAAGGTGAATCGGGGCGAGATCTTTATGCTGTTGCGTTTGGATATTGATGATCCACGCTGGAAAGAGGCGATGCGTGCCATTCGTGAAGCGATCCGTGTGACAACATCTAAGGAATATGTGCGTTTTTATGAGCGCGATACATTAGAAAGCGCTTGGCGTGCTGTGACCATTGATCTGGCGAAGACATGAGGGGGGAGAGATGTCTTTAGCTGTCCTTCATATGGGAAAACGCGCGTTAGGTCTTGATGATGAGACCTATCGCGCACTGCTCTATCGCTTGACAGGCAAGCAATCGGCGAAAGATTTGAATTTTTCAGAAAAGCACTTGGTTATCGATGAAATGAAAGCGTGTGGTTTTGAGCCGAATGGGAAGCGTTTAGAGGGAAAATATGCCAAGAAGTTGCAGGCGCTCTGGATTGCTGGGTGGAATCTTGGCATTATTCGTGATCGTTCAGATAAGGCGTTGCTTGCCTTTGTGAAAAGACAGACAGGCGTTGATCATGTTCGTTTTTTACGCGATAGCGATGATGCATGCAGAGCCATTGAGGCGTTGAAAGGTTGGTTGCAGCGTGAGGGTGGGGTTGACTGGAGAGGAAAAAACCGCGAAGATTCATGGCAGAAAATGCCAGGATATTTGATTTTGCGTGCCCAATGGAAGCGTTTGAATCCCGATGCTGTGTTTGACCCAGTGTTTGACCTTGGGGCTTTTCACCAAAGTGTTATGGCGTTAAGTGGTAAAGCTTTGGGCGAGATGAATGGGGGCGACTTTAGAGAAGTTATGAATGTTTGGGGGCGGAAAATCCGTAAAGGTGTTAAAAGCGAGGGGTAAGCATGTATGCAAGAGGAAATCTATAGCGATTTTCCTGCCTTATTGCGTGAAATAGCTGATGTTGCGGGCAGTGAAGCAGCATGGAATATGATGCGGGCTTTTGGTGGACGAGAAGTTTATATACCCGGGCGTCTTGAGAGTGCGGATTGGTTGATTGAAATTGTTGGGTTTGAAGAGGCGCAGCAACTCATCAACCATTTTTGTTTTAATGGTTCGGGAGTGCGTCTTCTTATCCCCCTTGGCAGAGATGCTGAACGGCGGCAAAAAATGGTGCAAGCGTTGCAAAAAGGCTGGTCGGTGGATGCTGCCGCTGCTGTTTCTGGTATGCATGTGCGCACAGCCTATCGCTTGAAAAAGAAAATTTCTTTGCAAGAACCACAAGGTTCGTTATTTTCAGAGTTTTATGAGTATTGAGAGTTTTGACTGACAGTGTCAGGCTTATATTGGGGGATGGAGATCCGATAAACTGCGGATGGATTTTTATTCATTGAGTGGTTTGTTATGATTTCAATAGATGCTTCTTTTCTTCATCGCCTTGCGCCTAAACTGGCGCATCATGCGCGTCAAGATTTTATTATCGTTGAAATGGCACGCGTGTTGCCTAAAGCTTTATCTTATGGGGCACTCACAACACCGTTGCGTATTGCGCATTTTTTAAGCCAATGTGCGCATGAGAGTGATGGCTTTTTTACCCTGCGTGAATATGCCTCAGGGTGCGCTTATGAGGGGCGGCGTGATTTAGGCAATGTCAACCCTGGGGATGGGGTGCGCTTTAAGGGGCGTGGTTTGATCCAATTAACGGGGCGCAATAATTATCGCCGTTTTACGAGGTTTTGGCGCTTAGTCGATGAACAAGCGGTTGATTGTGAAGCATTTCCGCAAGAGCTGGAAAAGTTTCCAGCAGCGCTTTGGTCTGCTGTTTGGTTTTGGCAAATGAAAGGCTTGAATAGGCTGGCTGATCAAGATGATTATCTAGGGATTACCAAGGCGATTAATGGGGGAAGAAATGGACTTGTGCAACGTTTGACTTATTTGAACCGCGCTAAAAAGCTTTTGGAGCTTTCATGCGAGGTAAAGGTATGAAACCTTCTTATCGTGGTTCTAGGCTTTATTTATGGTGGTCCTTTTGGTTTGCTTGGGGGGTTATTTTTTTGCTTGTTTCTGGTGGTTTGTGGGGGGCTCCGCATATTGTTGATATGGCGAGCATTTCTATTCCTTCGATGGTGGCGATTATTGTTGGCAATCTGGGGGTACATCGTGGCTTTGGTTCTGTAGATTTTTCTAATAGGAAACATTCCCATAAGCGGCATAGCAGCTCCTATGATGGGGTGGAGATAACGAGGTGGGGAGATAAAAGCAATGTTTAGCCCACTTTCAAAACTGTCTTTTGGTCTGCTTTTTTTGGTCAGTGTGATGTTGGCGGCTTTTGGCTTTATGAAAGCGCAAATTTTAAAAGCGGAAAAGGCGCGTGATTTGTATTGGCAGTTGGAGATTGCCAAGGCTTCAGCACGTGCACTGCTTGTACAAGAGCGACAAAGACAAGCAGCGTTGGAAGCTGAGCATCAAGCGCAAGGGGTGATTTCGGCTTTGGAACAAAAGCTTGTGAAAATGGAGGAAGTCAATGGGAAGTTGCCGGTTACTGGCGGTGGCATTGGGCTTGAGCGTGTGCGCTTGCTCAACACACAAGCCGGTGGGTAGCCTTTCTTATCATTTTTTATCGGTTGAGTTGCCGCCTGTTGTTCGCATGGCGTGTGCCCGCCCAGCTTTATTGCCAGAGCGTGCTTTGAATGCGCGCGAAGTGGTGCATTATTGGAGCCGTGATCGTGCTGCTTTATTGATTTGTGAACAGCGTAGAAAAGCTGCGGAGCGGGCGATTTTAGGCACAAGAGAGGGGACTTTTAAGTGAATTTGGATATCAGTGTTGCCAATGGCTGGTTGTCTTTATTGTTATCGGTTATTGCGATTTGTGGGGTTTTGAGAGCCTATTTTTCTTCAGGTGCGCGGGAAATGCTGAAAGATATCACGGCGCTTAAAGAGCGTGTGCAAAAGTTAGAAACAGAGATGGACTTTTTGCCTGATCGTGATGCGCTGCAAAGATTGGAAGTGAATATGGAGAAATTGAATGGTCGTCTCAACACGCTTTCTGCACAATTACAACCGGTGGCAGCCATTGGTGAGCGCTTGCAAGAGTTTTTGTTGGAGAATGCCAAGAAATGAAAGCAGATATGGATAAAATCATCCGTGAAGAAGCGCGGTTGATTATTTTAAAAGGGCTTGCTTGTGAGCGCAGTGAAACTTTATCGAGTGCGATGATTGAGCGGCTTTTATACAGTTATGGCATCAGACGCGATCGCGATTTTGTGCATAATGAACTGGCATGGATGGAAGATCAAGGTGCTGTTACTTTAAAATGTGTGGGTTCGGTTTTTCTTGCGGCATTAACAGAACGGGGAGCGCGTCATTTAGACCGAAGCTTTTCCATTGAGGGGATTAAGCGGCCTAAACGTTCATCAATAAAAGACGAGGTGAAGAATGCGCAAGGTCGGGCGTGGACGTTTAACGGCGATTGATTTATTGCCGCAAGCTTGTGATCAAATTATTGCTGCTGCTGCTGAGGCTTTAAATGGGCGTGAGAAGACGCAAATGGCTATTTATGGTGAGTTTAAAGCGGCTTTGAAGGCTTTACGAAAGGAAACGGGTCTCAACTTTTCTATACCCTCCTTTTCGAGTTTTAATCGTTATTCTTTGCGGCTAGCCGTGATGTCACGGCGCCTAGAACAGACAAGAGAAATTGCCGCAAGTCTTTCCAAGCGTTTTGATGCCAAAGCTTCTGATAATATCACTCTTTTGACGGCGGCAGCGATTAAGGAGTTGATTTTTTCCACGTTGAGCAGTGGGAAAAACCTTTCGCCAAAGGCAGCACAAGAATTGGCCAATGCGCTTAAAGGCGTGTTGGCGGCTGAACATTTGTCGACCACCAGACGGCAAAGATTAGAGAAGGATTTTACCACTAAAGCAAGCAAAGCGGTTGACGCAGCAGCAGCGGCGGCGGGGCTCTCAGAAGAAACAGCGCGAGCTATTCGTGCGCAGGTGTTGGGGGTAAAACATGGCTGAACAGCCCTTTTCAAAAAGTCATGTCTTTGATCATCAAAGTGGCTTTGATATTTGGCGGAAAAGTGCTTTTCCCAAAGAGAGTGATCCCTTAGCGGAAGGCGTTTTGATGGCGCATCAACGGGCATGGATTGAGGATAAGTCCCCGTTAAAATTGGTGGAAAAGGGGCGGCGCACCGGTATTACTTTTGCCGAAGCTTTGGATGATACACTGATTGCAGCGGCGGCACGTGAAGCGAGGGGCGATAATGTTTTTTATATTGGTGACACCAAAGACAAGGGGCGGGAATTTATTGGCTATGTGAGCAATTTTGCTTCGGCAATTACGAGCCATAGTGGGGATGTTGAGGAATTTTTATTCTCTGATCAAAGGGCGGATGGTTCAACGAAATATATCTCTGCTTATCGGGTGCGTTTTGCTTCGGGGTTTCGGGTTGAGGCGCTTTCTAGCCGCCCTGAAAATATTCGCGGACTACAGGGCATTGTAGTGATTGATGAGGCGGCATTTCATCAAGATGTGCGCGCTGTTTTGGATGCTGTCAATGCTTTGCTCATTTGGGGAGGAAAAATCCGTGTGATCTCCACCCATAATGGTGTGCTCAATCCTTTCAATGAATTGATCCGTGAAGCACGAGCAGGCAAAGTGCCTTTTTCGGTGCATTGTTACCCCTTTGGTGTTGCTGTTAAAAATGGCTTGTTTAAACGGGTTTGTGCCATGAAGGGGGAGGTGTGGAGTCGAGCATCTGAGCAACAATGGGAAGAGCAAATTCGTGCCTCTTATGGGGTGCGTTTGGCTGCTATGCGCCAAGAATTAGATGCCATACCAGCCGATCAAGAAGGGGCTGCTTTAACACGTTTGCAGATTGAAAATTGTTGTGCTCCGGGTATTGCGGTGTTGCGTTTTGCTTGTGTGGATGATTTTAAAAATCAATCGGAACATCAACGAAGTGTTGCTGCTTTTGCTTGGTGTGAGAAGCATATAAAACCTCTTCATGCTGGGCTTGACCGGCGGCGCCAACATGTTTTTGGCGTTGATTTTGCCCGCAGTGGTGATGCCACCTCCATTGTGGTGATGGAGGTGGGACAAGATTTGGTGCGCCGTGTCCGGTTTATGGTGGAATTGCGCAATACGCCGTTTGATCAACAAAGAGAGATTTTATTTTATGGGGTGAATGGTTTGCCGCGTTTGATGGGCGGCGCGTTAGATGCGCGGGGCAATGGGGCTTATTTAGCCGAAAAAGCGGCGCAACGTTATGGAGCTCTTGTGAAGGAAGTGCCCTTGTCACAAAGTTGGTATGGCAAGGAAATGCCGGCTTATTTAGAAGCTTTTGGGGATGGGACGATTGTTTTGCCGCGCGATAGTGACATTGTTGCCGATCATCAAGCGCTTGCTTATGTCAATGGCATTGTGAAGATTCCAGACAATCATCGTTTTAAAGGCAGTGATGGTTTTATGCGCCATGGTGATAGCGCGATTGCTTGCGCTTTGGCTTATTTTGCCAACCGCCAAACTCCTGAAATTTATGATTATACACCTGCGAGAGAGGCTTATCGTTTTGATGAAAGCTCGCTCTTTTCAACGCCTTTTTTTTCAACAATGCGATCAAAGATTTATTGATGGGATGATGAGATGGTAAAACTTTTAGATCAGTGGGGCAGGGCGCTTAATATCAAAGGGTTGGAGAGAGAAGTCGCAAGCCCTACCGTTGGCGGTGTTCGTGATGTGTGGTCACAAACCATTGTCAGTGGTCTGACCCCTGCGCAACTTGCTGATATTTTACAACAGGCAGCAGAGGGTCATCCAGAGCAGTTTTTCCAACTTGCCGATGATATGGAAGAGCGTGATTTGCATTATCGTGCTGTGCTTGGCATGCGTAAAAATGCTCTCACAGGGGTGGAGCCTGGAGTGATTGCCGCAAGCAATAGTGCACAGGACAAAAAGATAGCAGATGCGGTGCGGGAAGTGATTAGTGCGCCTACCTTTGTTGATGATTATGTGACGGATTTATTGGATGCTTTGGGGAAAGGTTATGCGGTTGTAGAAACCTTGTGGGACAAGAGTGCCAAGGAATGGTGGCCGGTTGCTTGGAAATGGCGTGACCAGCGGTTTTTTCAATTGGATCGGCGGGATGGTTTTCATTTGCGTTTAAAAGAAGAGGGGTCTTTTAATGGAAGTGAATTGCCTGCTTATAAATTTTCTATTCACAGACCCAAGTTAAAAAGCGGTTTGCCTATTCGTTCTGGGCTTGCGCGGCTTGCAGCTTGGGCATTTCTCTTCAAGTCTTATACACTGAAAGATTGGATGGCATTTTTAGAAGTTTATGGCATGCCTTTGCGTGTGGGTAAATATGGGGCAAGCTCTTCTCATGAGGAGCGACGGGTTCTCATTCAAGCAGTGCGTGATTTATCCAGTGATGCGGCAGCGATTATTCCCAAAGAGATGGAGATTGAATTTATTGAAGCGGCAGGGGGCAGTGGCAATGCGGTGTTTGCTTCTAAGGCGGAATATTTAGATCGACAAATTTCTAAAGGTGTGTTGGGGCAAACCATGACGACGGATGATGGTTCGTCCTTTTCGCAAGCGCGCATTCATGAAAATGTGCGCCATGATATTGCCAGAGCTGATGCACGCCAATTAGCTTTAACGGCTAATCGTGATTTGATTGTGCCTTTTGTTGAGATTAATTTTGGACGCCAAGAGCGCGCCCCCCTTGTCTATTGGCCGATTTCGGAAAATGAAGATATTAAAGCGATTAGTGATGCACTGGAAAAACTTGTGCCTTTGGGTTTGCGTGTTGGGGCGCAAGAAGTGCGCAATAAGATTGGTTTTTCGCAACCAAAAAAGGAAGAGGATGTTTTAAAGGCTCCTGATAATGCGCTTGATGATGAGAGGGGAGAAAAGGCTCATGTTTGTGCTGATTGTGGAGGTGTTTTTGATGTTTCTGTGACAAGAGAGGACAAGGGTGCAAAAGAGCAGGGTGGAAAACATCACGACGAATTGGACCGACTTTCACAAGAAGCTTTAAGCGACTGGGAAGAGGACTTAGAACCCCTTTTAGAGCCTTTTAAAAAGCTTGTGAGAGAAGCAAAAAGTTATGAGGATATCCTTAAAGGCTTAGATGAATTGCTAGGTGAGATGGATCATCACGCATTAGCAGCGCGCTTGGCAAAAGTACAAATGATTGCACGTGGGCTTGGGTATCATGGATGAGGAACTTTTTAAAACCGCCCCTAAAGAGGTCACCCGTTATTTTGAAGCCAAGGCACTTGTTCCAAGCTTTGATTGGCGTGATATAGCACCAGAAGAACATGCCTTTTCCTTTACGGTGGCAAAATCGCTAGGCTATGATATTTTGGAGGATTTTAAGCGAGCGGTTGGAGAAGCCATAAAGCATCAAGTTCCTTTTCAAGATTTTCAAAAAAATTTGATGCCGATTTTACAGGAAAAGGGTTGGTGGGGTAAAAAGACCAGCATTGACCCCAAAACTGGTGAAAAGAGCGTGGTGCAATTGGGCAGCCCACGGCGTTTAGAAACGGTCTATTGGGCCAATACCATGAGTGCGCATGCAGCAGGCGAGTGGGAGCGCACACAAAATAATAAAGAATTTTTGCCCTATCTCACCTATGCTTTGTCGAGTTCAGAACATAAGCGTTTAGAACATGAAAGTTGGGTGGGGTTTACGGCACCTGTTGATGATCCGGTTTGGGATTGGCTTTATCCACCCAATGGCTGGCGGTGTAAATGTAGTGTGCGACAGGTAAGCCGTTATGAAGCAGAAGATTTAGGCTATGAAGAGGGGGCAGAGCCACTTCATGTTGAAAAGCAGGTTTGGCACAATAAGCGAACGGGGAAAATTGAGAAGATACCAAAGGGGATTGATCCTGGTTGGCATTTGAACCCTGGGAAACATCGCGCGCAAAACTTAAGCAATTTTTTGAGTGATAAAGTCTCTGTGATGGGGGACAATGACAAACGCATTGCCATTGAAGATATTGTGGGTTCACCACTTTTGGAAGCCATGTTTGAAGGACATATGCCGCGTGGATTTATTCCCATTGCCCCAATGATCCAAAAGGTGCGTGATGTTTTTGCAGCGGAAAATTCTCTTATTCGCTTATCCGCAGACAGTGTGAAACATATTTTGTTAGAGCATCAAGCGCGTGATCTTCGCTTGGATGATTTTCGGGGCGCCATTCAAACGCTCATCCGCCCCCATGGCATTATCAGGCGAAAAGGTGTACCGAGCGTTGTGTTTTTGGGTGAAAATGATGGGGTATGGTGGCGCTTAGCAGTTAAATTCGTGGCAAGCAAACAAGAATGGTGGTTGACCTCCATGCATAAAAAAAGCTCTAGAGAAATTGGACGCTTATTGGATGCGGCTGAAAAAAAGGGCGAGAGGTTGTTGTAAAGAAAACAACAGGAAGAAAGTCTTTTGTTCTTAATGGAAAAGAGGCGAGGAAAATGAGAAGGCGTGGAGGGCGGTCAACTCCTCGCAGATCCGGTAAAACCGTCCTGGTATAACTGGCTCACGCCTCGCGGATAATGTAACAGTTTAAAAGTTTAAAAGCAATCTTTAAAAAAATGGTGCTCTGTCGCCAGTGTCTTTGAAAACAATTTTATAAGAGTGTTTGACTTTTATTAAGAGTGTTTGGGGGTGTTTTCTTTAAAAGGGAAAAGAAGGATGAACGGTTGTTGTAAAGAAAACACCGTAAAGCTCTGTTGGTGTTTGTGAGAAGGAACTGGTGTCGAGAAAAATGAGAAGGCGTGGAGGGCGGTCAACTCCTCGCAGATCCGGCAAAGCCGCCCTGGCATAACTGGCTCACGCCTCGCAGGTAATCTAACAGTTTCAACGTTCAAAAGCAATCTTTAAAAAACGGCTTGAGAGAGGCTTTTTTTTATAAGGCGATAAATTGTACCTCTCACTTCACAACGGCGCTCTATCGCCTTTGAAGTGCCTTTGAAAACGATTTTATGGGATGGTTTGGCACGGGGGTTTCTCTCACAAGGAGAATAATAGGGAAAAGAGTGCTTTTTTGAGAAATGCTCTTTTGACTGACAGTGTCAGACTTATAGTGGGAGTAAGTTTCATGCATTGTATTGCCAATGACAATTGTAAAGCAATAGGCAATGTATGGAACAGGAATTTCACGAAGATCAAAAAGATGGGGATGCAGAAACATTTCATGCTGCGTTAATAGATCTTTGCCAAGACGCTACCGTTAGCCAAGCGCCTGAATGGGTAGAGTTGTTGCCCAAAGCGCCCCATGTGAAGGCACGTGATGGACGACAATGGCATTATAACCCGCAAACTATTTTAAAAGCCTTTGCAGCCAATAAAGGACCGCTTGTGATTGATTATGAGCATGGGCAACATCACCGTGCGAGAAATGGTCTAGAAGCACCTGCAAGTGGCTGGATTGAAGAATTAGCAGAGCGGGATGGTGCGATTTGGGGGCGTGTTAAATGGACCGATATGGCCGCTAAAAAGATTGTTTCCCAAGAATATCGCTATCTTTCACCTGAGTTTCGCCATTCCAAGAAAGGTGAAATTTTAAATTTAGCCGGTGCTGGTTTGGTGAACCGTCCAGCCCTTGTCATGACGGCTTTAAGCCGTGAACAGCCTTCCCCTATAACTTTGACGGAGAAAATGATGGATTTGACAGCCATTGCCAGTGCACTATCACTGGCAGAAGATGCTAAAGCGGATGAGATTTTAGCAACGCTTAAAGCGCGCGAAAAAGAACGCGCGGAACTTTGTGCTCAATTGACAAAGGTGCAAGAAGATTTAGCGCTTTTGCAAGAAGAGCAAAAAAATAAGGCTATTGAGAGCCTTTTAGACAAGGCCATTGAAGAGGGCAAGATTTTGCCGGCTGCCCGCGAGGAATATCGTGCACTCTGTAGCTTTGAAGGGGGTGTGGAACATTTTAAAAGTTTGGTCGAGAAGTTGCCGGCGCTTGCCGCTAGGAGTCCTTTGGAGACCTCTTGTCTCAAGCAAGAACCAAAGCTTGCGCCAGAAGAGGTTGCTGTTGCGGCACGCCATTATAAGGAAGAGCAGAAGCAAAAAGGTTTCGACATCACCATTAGCCAAGCAGTTGATTATATTTGCGAACAAAAGGAGCGCCAATCATGAGTACGATGATTTTAATTAAATCTTTTCGCGCCATAGATGTGATTTCACCTTATTGCATTGTTGCAGCGCGCGGTGACGGAATGGTGGCAACGGCTTCTGGTAAGGGTGATAAATTATTAGGGACTGCTGGGTCATTGAGTGCAAAGGCTGGTGAGATGATTGATGTTGGCCAATGTGGTTGGGGCGAAGTGGTTTGTGGAGGCAATGTTTCCTTTGGTGATTTTTTGACCTCTGACCCAAAGGGGCACGCCATAAGGGCAGAAGCAGCAGATCGCACCATTGGTATTGCCATGAGTGATGGTTCTGCTGGTGATGTTATTTCTTTTAAAATTAATTAATCGAGGCATATGATGAACAGACCTTTTCCCATTGATCCAACACTCACCGCTATTGCTATTGGTTATCGCAATCCAGCAGGTTCTCTTATTGGCGATAGAGTTTTGCCACGCGTTTGTGTTTTAAGTGAAGTGTTTAAATATAGTGAATTTCCCTTAGCGGAAAATTTTACCGTGCCTGAACTTGAGATTGGGCGGAAAGGGCGCCCGAATGTGGTGGAATTTTCTGCCTTTGAACGGGAAGCCAGTGTCAAAGATTACGGACTTGATGATCTTATCCCCAATTCAGATATTGAAGCAGCGGCACGCGCATGGGCAGAAAAGCGCTCTCGTTATAACCCCGAAAAGACAGCTGTAGAGGGACTTGCCAATTTGCTAGAATTGGGGCGTGAAGTGCGTGTTGCAGCCCTTGTGCAAAGAAGTGAAAATTACGCACCAGAGCGCGTGATAACTCTCAAAGGTGAGAATAAATTCAGTGACTATGAAAAATCTGACCCTTATGCCACTTTAGATGAAGCGATGGATAAAAGTCTCGTCTATACGCCCAACACCATTGTTATGGGCAAAGTTGTTTGGTCAAAACTCAAACGTCATCCCAAAATCATCAAAGCTGTTAAAGGGGGTGGCACTGCTGATGGTTTTGTCACCAAGGCGCAATTTGCTGATCTGATGGAAATACACCCCGATCGTTTACTCATTGGTGAATCGCAAGTGAATTTGGCACGTAAAGGGCGTTCGGCACAATTGGCACGCGTGTGGGGCAATAAGATTGCACTGCTTTATATTGACCCTACCAAACAACAGGCAGATGGTTCGGTGATCAGTTGGGGTTTTAGCGCCCAGTTGGGCGAACGTTTGTCTGGAGTGATCCAAGATCCAGATATCGGCTTATCAGGCGGCAAACGGGTGCGTGTGGGGGAACGTGTGTGTGAATTGGTTGCCGCAAAAGATGCCGGTGTTTTGTTGCAAGAAGTTGTCTAAGGGAAACTTTTAAACATGGCTTATGCAAGCAAAACATTGATTGAAGAGCTCTGGGGTGATGACTTCTTGGATGATTTGTGTGGGATGGATGAGAACTCTGATCCAGTTTTTTCAGAGCAAGCCATTGCCCGCGCGCTCGAACAGGCAAGTGGTGAGATTGATGTGCATTTGTCTCATCGCTACTCAATCCCCATTGCTGGACAGCCAGCGGCTCTGGGTATGATCTGTGTCAATATTGCTGTTTATAATTTAGCCATACGCCATACGGCGCTGACCACGACCATTGAAGATCGTTACAAACAGGCGGTTGATTTGCTGAAACGTATTGCCGAAGGCAAAGCGGGTTTAGGCATAGATGAACCTAAAATTATGAGCGAAGATGGACCGGTTCGTGATGGGGCTTTTTTTCATGCCAAGCCGCGTTTGATGGGAAGGTAACATGTCTGTTGCAACCCATATTGAGATTAAAGAGACAGGGCTTGAAGCGGCTTTATCCTTTTTGCAAAAGGGCGCTGATAGCTCGATGGGGACTTTGGCACAAGGGGTTGGGCGTCTCATCCAAGAAAGCACAAGGCGGCGGATTCAAAGCGAAAAAAATTCTGCCCAAGGAGAGAAGTGGAAAAACAATTATGCCCGCACCTCCATTCTTTATGCCAGTGGGGCGCTTTCACGCTCCATTGATATGAAAGCTTCACCAGAACAGGTGATTGTGGGCTCTGGGTTGGTTTATGCGCGGATTCATCAATTGGGTGGGGTTATTCGCCCGAAAAATGGCAAGACACTGCGCTTTTTTCTTAAAAGCGGCAATGCACACCGCTTTGTTTGTGTGCATCAAGTGACCATGCCCGCACGCCCTTATTTGGGGCTTTCAGAGCACAATAAAGTGGAAATTGTCAAAGCGACAGAAGACTGGCTGGAAAGGGTCTTTGCATGAGTCAAACGATTAAAAATGCCGGGCGCATTAATCAGTTTCGTGAAGCGGTGATAAGAAGCCTTAAAGGCGCTTTACCGGATGTGCGTGATTGCGGCTGTCAATTTGGACGTTTTAATTTAGAAGAACTTGAAACACAGATGCTGGTGGCTCCAGCAATACGGGTTGCGGTGTTAGAAAGCCGTTTGAATCCTGTAGCAAGTGGACAGATGAGTGCTGATCTTCATTTAGGGGCTTTTATTATTACCACTGGTAAAGAGCGTGATGTTTCCAGTTGGCTTTTAGCAGAAGCCATTGCGGTGCTTTGTCATAGCGGGCAATTGTGGGGGCTAACGCATTTGAGTGCCCCGCGTGATGTCCAGATTGAACCGATTATTTCCGCGGCGATTAAGCAGCGTGGTGTATCGATAAGCGTGGTGGAATGGCACCAAGATTTGCATCAGTTGGGACATGATATTTTTTGTGATGAAGGACAACTCAAAAGTGGTTTGATTTCATGGGACAATGAGGTGGGGGCATGAATGACGCACATCTCTTGAGTGACACCTTGCGGCAAATAATGAAGCGTCTTGATGCGCTTGAACGCTGTCTTGCCAACCAGCACATGATCGGGCGGGTTGTGCAAGTTGATGGCCATAGGGTGCGGGTGAAACTTTCCGAACAGGGTTCCAATGGACAAGCGGTTTTATCGCCTTGGCTACAAGCGCAAGAAGCTTCTGGCGCTCTCTCAAGCAATATGCCCCTCCATGTTGGTGACCCGGTGCGGTTGTTAAACCCCCATGGCGAAATTGGTTCTGCTTCTCTGGTGGTGCGCGATAGCTATAGTGAGGATGCGCCTAATCCCGCACGCTCGCCGCAAGAGCTTGCTCTGTGTTATGCCGGTGGCGCTTTGCGTATCACGAAGAATGAGCTCATTCTCTCCCATGGGGAAAACCAAATCCATTTGAGTGAAAAAGGTTTGGTGCTTTCTCATCAAGCAACCCGTGTTGAATTAACGGGCAGTGTGCGGATTCAAGCAGAAGATTTGCAGCACAATCAAAAATCTGTTGGCGCAAGCCACAAACACGGTGGGGTCAAAATGGGTCCCTCCACAACCTCTTCCCCTCTTTAAAGGAGTTTTATCATGCGTGAGAACACTTATGTTATTTTAACCAATGCCGATTTTGTTGCAGGCAAGCGTTCACCGGGCAAGGGTGAGGAAATTTGTTTAAGTGAGGAAGAGGCTAAATATCCGTTGCTGCTTGGTCAGATCGCTGAAAAACCAGCCCCTGTTGTTGCGGCGGCCCCAACGGTTTCTACCACAAAGACAAGCAAAGGGGCTTAAAGCATGCGGTGCGGGATGAGCGAAAAGGATGGCTCTCTTTTATATGGATTTGCGCATTGTCAACAGTCACTTCGTAAATGTCTGACGACAAGAATTGGGACACGGGTTTTGCATCGTCATTATGGATGTGATGTTGGAGCATTCCAAGATGCCAATGCTGATCCTGCGACGATGATGCAGCTTTATCAAGCAATTGTTGAAGCACTCGATGATCCAGAGTGTGGAGAGCCTGGGTTCTCGTTGCAGAGGATTGATCTGACAAAAGCAACGCGTGAAGGCACATTCCATTTTGTTTTAACGGGTGTTTTTTATCCCAATGGGCATTTGGGGGATTGGTCACACAAAGAGCCAATGAGCATCAATTTAGAGGTTGGTGATGATTGAGTTTGAACCTTTATCCTTTTCACAGATTCCTTTGCCACAAATTATTGAAGAGCTTTCTGTTGAAACAATTTTAGAGCAAAAGATCACGCGTTTGACTGAGCTTTTTGCGGCGCATCATATTCCTTATAATGTGGAAAAGACGGCTTATGATCCGGTTGTCATTCAATTGCAAGCGGCGGCTTATGAAGAGTTGCTATTGCGCCAGCGAATTAATGAAGTGGCGCGGGATAATTTACTCACATTTGCCCATGGAACAAGTTTAGATCATTTGGGGGATTTTCATGGGATCACGCGCCTTTTGGATGAAGATGATGCGCGTTTGCGCCGCCGCATTCGTTTGAATAGACAAGGGCATTCCACAGGTGGCACAGCGCCACGTTACCAATATTTTGCCCTCTCAAGCGATATCCATGTCAAAGATGCTTTTGTTTATCGTGAGGGTAAAAGTCCGCTTATTCATGTTGCGCTTTTTAGTGACGCTCCTTCAGGGGTGGCTGATGAGGCTTTAATTGCAAAGGTGCAAGCAGCCCTTGATGCCCCCCATGTTAAAATGACCAATGACCACATCCTTGTGAAAAGCGCGGTACAGCGGATGATCAATGTTTCTGCTGATTTTTGGTTGTTACCGGATGAAGGCTCCTTTGTTTTGGAAAGAGCGGAGCAGAATTTAAGAGCAGAATGGGCGCGTGCGCAAAGGCTTGGGCGTGATTTGTCTTTAAGTTGGATACTAAGCCGCTTGATGGTTGAGGGCGTTCACCATGTGAACATAACGCAACCTTTTGAGGATATTTTGGTCGCACCTGATGAAGCAGTCGCACTAGGGGATATTGTTTTGTTTGAACGGGGGCGTGCTTATTGATGCTTTCCTCACTTTTGCCCCCGAATTCGAGCTTGTTTGAACGTTGTTTTGCAGAAGCAATGGCTCTTGAACTTCACGTTAAAACTGCACTCGAAGAAATACCTCGCGCGAAATTTATCACGCGTCCGCCTTCTTGGTTGCCCTTTTTAATAGACGAATATGGCTTACAAGAATTAAACCCTTATTTCTCTAACCTTTATGATTTAATTGATCAGGGTCTTGCATGGCAAAATATTCGCGGCTCCCTTGCGGCAATAGAGATGGGGCTTGAATGGCTAGGGATTTCGGCACGCTTTCAACCCGCCTGGACGGGGCGAGCATGGTGGAATTCCTTTCAACTTGATTTTGATCAGTTGCCTGAACGCAAAAGCCTTGAAGCCATTGAAGCGATTACCGACCTTTCCAAAAGTTTGCGCTCTGATTTTCGCCGTGGGACCTATGGTTATAATGTGCAAGCCATGGAAGGCAATATGTCACGGCTTGATGACAGCATGTTGGAGTATGAAAGCGGTGTTCGCTTAACAGCTGGGGACACTTTGTTTTCCTTTGGGCGCACAACAGAAATCAATCATACCCTCACAAAAGAAGAAGGCAAGCTTATTGGCAATTGGATTGATGACTTTGACGAGGAGTTAAGCTGGGAACAAATCGATTATCCATGGGACATGGCAAATTTTCCGTGGTGTTCGGTCAAAAAACATGAACGCGATATACTCATGGCAGAGTGGTTTAGCAACCGCACGCTTTATTTCGTGTTAAGAGACAGCCAAAATAGCGTGATTGGGTATCGCAGATGCTATGCTGTAGCGCCTGTCGAACAGGCTTTGGATGGTGTGTATAGCCATTGTGGCGGCAGATTCCAGCCCTCCTCGATGGGCACGGCGCTTCTTGTTGCAGCACGCACAGATTTTCACGATGTTGATGGCAAACAAGCAGCATTTGTTTCTATTCTCGTTCACGGCATTCCCAAACAAGATATCCCCCTTGGAAAGCTTTGGTGTGACGTCAATGAACTGAATGGTGGTGTCGAGATACTCAAAACACCCATCAATATTTCTTTGCGTGCCGATGTTCGCGAACAATTCAAGATTTTATTGAGGTTTTAACATGAAGCATGAAAGTGGTTTACCGTTTGCAATTGACAGATCTCGCGGCAAAGAGGAACAACAAAGCGTTGTCTTTTATGGCACGCGTCCCTTTATTCAAAGTGGTGAACTAAATGAGGTTCAAACCATCATCAGGGGGCGTCATGACCGTTTGGGACGCCTTGTGGCACAAGAAGGAGACCGCGTTGAACGCGCTGATGCTTTTGTCAACAAAGACACAAGGACCGTCACTTTAACGGATGGCAAGATTTATATTGCCGGTGATATTTTTCCGGTCTCTGAAGCCGTACTCAACAATGTTGCCATGATTGGGCGCTTGGAAATTGGTGTGAAGCTGCAAAAAAAATGGATAACACACGAAGATGATCCAGAGCTCTTGGGGCAAGTCCCTGGCACATTGGCAGAAGGAGAGCCTGGTGCCGCACGCGAAACAGCACAGCTTGTTTGGGCACTAAAAGAGGATGCGCAGAATGGCACTTTCTTTCCGGTTTATATCTTGCAAGATGGTGTTCTGATTGATCAAAAATCACCCTCACTCCTTGAACCCGCCATGCAAGCTATTGCGACGTACGACCGCGCCCATGGGCATTATATCGTGAGTGGCTGCCGTGTAAGCGCATTGGGAGCCAATAACGGTTGCCAAGTGTTTAGTATTCAAGAAGGAGAAGCCAATATCAATGGCTTTAAACGTAAACGCCTTGCCGCCTTGCGCCATGAAGAGATGCAAGATTTTTCGACAAGCGTTGTTCCTAGCGAAACGCATATTTTTGCGCCTTCAAAAGGGAAAACAAGTTTTACCTTTAAACCCTATTATTTTCCTATTGCCGATATTCAGTCTCTTTTGTTGACAAAAGAAAAAACCGTTAACGTCACCCGTGGTGCCGTTGCCGCTGGGCGTGATGGTGTTCCTGATAAAAGCATCACCGCGTTTATCAAAATCGTTCAAGGAAGCAAGGAATTTAAAGAAGGCACAGATTTTAAA
>NZ_JBHIND010000012.1:0-3576 GCF_042194695.1 Bartonella sp. CM86QHHN | reverse complement strand
TCTAACGTCATTCCATCTGTACCACTTATCCAGTCATACAAATGGAATCTTATCCATGGCATACCATTAGACATGCGCGCCTCCTTCTTTTATTAAATATAAAATTGCTAAAGCATCTGCTTCGTTGTCGTCTTTAGGCGTATGTCCTTTGGAACATATTGCCTTAATCATTTTTACTTTTGATGCGTTTCCTTTTCCTGTTGTTGCTTTCTTAATTGTGCCAACAGGAATGCCTTCATACGGTATCTGATGATGTTTACACCACGTCGTTAAGGTTGATAACAAGTCACCGTAAATATGCGCTGCATCAGTACTATTATGACGCCTCACTTCTTCAAAATACATCGCGTCAATGCTGCCTACTGTCTGTTTTATTTCTGATAGACATCTCTTAAAGCGTAAATAATGCATTCCACCGACTTCAAAATATCGGGGGTGGAAATTCATGACACCACTGATGATGTGACCATCCGCACCGCATATCGCCCAGCCTGTCTTGGTCCCTAGATCAAGACATAAAATGGTTTGTGCGTTAGTGATCATAATCCCCCCTTTAAAGCTCTAAGTATTTATATGTGTGCTATGACAGAGCGCGTAGTTATAAGTTTTAAAAAATTGGATTAACTCAATTCAGACGCACACTACACGCATCATTTATTAATTTGATTTCTTCTTCTCTTTTTTTGATGAGGTCATCCCTTAAGAAGCCAAGATTACTTTCGACTAAAGCTGTAAACAAAAGTAGCTCATTTAGGCGATGAAAAGATGACAAATCTTGAGAAAAATAATTATCAAACCAAGTTGTAAAAGCTTGCGTAAAGGCAGATGAAAACCATTGATTAAAATCATCGTATGGCAATAACGGAAAATAATTTCTATCATCACGCGCAAAAATATTTTGCAGTATATAGACAAGATAACCTGTTGATGAGGGATCTATGCAACTTTCACATGTCTGATTAGGCGAGCGAACACCATAATATATGTCTTCACGTCCAATCTTATTAACAAGATTAATCAACTTGACTTTACTTATAGTGATATGCGGGACATCTATCATCTCTGATCTTTCTTTTTAAGAGTCTAAATGCTGCTGTTGTGACAGGGCGCGTTGTGATTGCCTGTCTTGCAAAAATGTTTTTGAAAAAGGAACCTCGCAATGATTCATTGTTAATTAACAATCCTCATTTTTGGCTCAAATGACGCAAGTTAAAAAACTTCTCCTGCAAAAATAAAATCGATCAATCTCGGTTCTTCTTTTTTGTTGATTAACTCAGTGATTTTATTGTTTAATTCATCAATAACTTTCATCTGTGAAGCTAACTTTAGCCTTTGGCTGTATAGCGTTTCATTTTTTTGCTTAATTAAAGTGGATAGGTTTTCAAGTACTACTTGCTGTTGTTCAATTGACTTATCTCGCTCTGCAAGAGTGGCTTCATGCCATCTCATCCAACTATCAAATTTTGACTTATGCCATTCTTCTCGTTTTTTAAGAATTGTTGTGTGAGTTTCGTGTCGTTTCACAAGATCTTCTACGCTACAGTCACGACATGGTACTTTTCTCCATTCTTCCACCAATCTATTTCCATTCTTCATTTTCGTATTACAACCTATTAATCTACAAAACTGGGTGTAGATCTTCTTCAATATTCCGTTTCTCATGATCTTTCTTCTTTAAGAGTGTGAATGGTGCTGTTGATGTTCGTTATTATCTGTAGAAGCAGCAATATGAGAAGATATTACTGTTTGTGATGCATTTGCTGTACTAATTTTCTCCACCAGATGAAGCGTATCTTTTCTTCGTTTTGTCATTGGACGAACAACTCTATGAGATTTACTCCCATAATTATGTAGGAACCAATCTAGTGTAACCCAAGATAGACCCTTGGCTTTAGACAACTGAATAATTATATTCCAGTATTTTGGAGAAATACTATTGCGATCACGCATTTTACGCGCAGCCTCATAGCTACAACCAATTTCTTTTGCAAATTGGCGTATAGATCCCCAAGATTCAATCAAACTTTTGACATAAAAATCATTAACCATGGCACAAATAGTACATTACGTACAATTTTAAATCAAGATAAAATCGTACACAATGAATTAAAAAAATAGTGGATAATGTACAAATGACTTATTTGCCAAAAGATAGACTTAAAATAGCGCGTAAGAATGCTGGATACGCAACACCAAGCGAAGCTGCGCGCGCTATACCAGCTCTTAATCAAAATACCCTAATTAGTCACGAAAATGGAAATCGTGGTATTTCGCGCCAAATAGCCGAGCTCTATGGACAAGTATTTAATGTAGATCCGGGGTGGATTTTGTATGGCGAGTCTCCTCAAGAAAATCCTAACCTCAATATAAGTATTCCTGTCGTTTCATGGATTAGCGCTGGAGAATTAAGCGAGCAAGATGGGATAATGGATTTTTCAGATTATCCTATGACAGAGGCTGTTAATCTTCCTGCCGGTGAATGGATTGCTTTACGTGTAGATGGGGCATCTATGAATAAAATTAGCCCTCCAGATTCTATAATATTTGTAAATATGCGAGACAAAAAACTTGTGCCTAATGCCTGCTATGTAATTGCAGATGAATCTGGACAAGCGACATATAAACGATACAGACCTAATGATGATCCTCCTTTTCAGCCCGCTTCATACGACAAAACAATAAAGGCTCCAAAACTTGAAGGCGCTATCTCTATAATAGGTCGTGTACGGCGCACTATTCTTGATATGTAAACACAATACGATTCTCTGTTCACGTTATCGATTAGATTGCCATCAACAGATTGAAGCAAGTTTGCTTGATTTTTATCAGTAAACAGCAAAATTTTGATTCTCTAAATTGTGCCGTGATTCGTCTTTTTTTATTTTTTTTAAAAAAATAGTACATTATGTACTTGACTATCTTTAGTGCATAATGTACTAATGTATCCATAAACCACGCACAAACAATCGCCAAGAGGCGTTAGGGAGGAAAAGNTATCTCTGAAGAAATTGCAGAAGCATATGTAAAAGAAAATATCGAACATCTCCATGAGGAGAGTAAAGTTCATGACTTTGTACGCGAGAGTGTTGCTTACCATGACCTTTTATCTGATTTAGCAAAAGAAAAATATAATGATGAGTTTTACGGTACCTATGAACAGCAGCACCGTTTGCGTCCTTGTGATGTGCTTTAAAATTCTTAAGGGCGTTTGAAAAAGCGCCCCCTTTTTCCCATCAATCCCACTCAATATGAGGTCCGTAATGGAAAAGCTAATTGCTATCCAGCAAAATACAAACAAACACGAAACAATTCCAACCATGTCTAGCATTGAAATTGCAGAGTTATGCGGTAAAAGACATGGCTATGTAATACGAGATATTCGTAAACTATTTAGCGAACTTAAAATCGACCTGAGTAATTTTGCTGGATTATACAAAGATTCAACAGGTCGTACTCTTCCTTGTTACCATCTTCCTAAACGTGAATCTCTTATTGTCATTTTAGGTTATAACACTGTGTTACGCGCAAAAATCATAGATTATTGGAAAAAATTAGAAGAGCAAGCAGCTAATCCCC
>NZ_JBHIND010000040.1:0-2454 GCF_042194695.1 Bartonella sp. CM86QHHN | reverse complement strand
ATCTCTTAAGGCTCTAATTCGAGTTAAGAAATGACCATCGATATATTCACAATCATCAATAAATTCGTATTTTTTTGCAGGCTCTTGTTGATTAGCAAGCGCGGTTTCATTTGAAATATTAGAGATAACGGGGGTGTTTTTTACTATAGTTTTCATAGTTTTTTCCTAACGAAATTAAAATTTTTCATTAACAGCCCATAAGGGCGCCGGGTGCTGAAAAACACGGTCGTTAGTCCGCTGTTATGCTTTCCTCATAAAGAGTATTGTATAGCATAACCACACCCGACATAATCATTATATGCTAATGGTAGCATAAAAGAAAGTCAGTATTTTAAAGAATGGGAAGGGTTGTTTCGTAACCAATCCGCTAACGATTAAGTGTTTTTCAATCACTTGATTATTTATATAACAAAATACGTATTTATTGTCAAATAATATTTTATCTTTTTTGATATTTTTTTGTATTTTTTTAATACGTTATGTATTGATAATATCTTATGCCTATTAATTGCTTCTTTTATATTTATATGCTTTTAAAGCTATATTATGGGCTTTATGAAACGATTGCGTTATTTTCTGAATCTATACATTGATAATATTTAGAAACGCTCTCATAGTGCGTATTTTTAACTTTATAACCTATCAGTTTTTTTCACTAAATGAATTTTAATTTTTTTGTGAATTTTTTTTATAACACATTTGCAACTTAACAGCTTTTCATAGAGATGGTCTTTATAACCAACCCTTTCATTTGCATTATGATTATAAAACCTTGCTGTTTTTATGCATTCTCTATAGCTGTTATATGCTTTATAGCCACCGCATCATTTTTCATTTTCATAAGAGAAACGATAAATAGGATAATTACGATTTATAGACTGTTATGAAAACATCTCAATAGAAACTGATAATTATAGAGATGAGCAAAATCTCTTTTAATAGACCGTGTCAGTGTTGTCAGTTCCTTTTAAGACCCTCTATTATTTTTTTTATGAGTAAAAATTAAAAACATTATATTTCAATAGTTTAATATCTTTAAAACATAACCCATATCAAGAGTACAATCTTGAAAGATAACCAATGATGTGAATTGATTAAAACCTGTCAGTTATGTGTCAGTAAATTGAACTGACAAAATAGATTATTTTAGTGAGTAATTAACGCGTGTCTTATGAAAAGCGTATGAAAGTAAAAACTGATTACGTTATTAAAATCCCTTTTATGAATTTTATCAGTTCATTTGAATAGATAAACTTATGATTTAGAGAATGATTAAGACGTGCTTTATAAAAAGCATATGATCCTTTAAAGCCTTTCAAAAGAAAGGGATTATAATCATAAGAAATGTTATCAAGACTATTGTGGTTATGAGTTTTGAGGTTTTTGAGTATTCCTTTTGACCCCCTTTATATATTTTTTTAATAAACAACCTATATCAAGATACAACCTATAAACACAACCCACGATATATTTTTGAAGGTATTTTGAGGGTGTGAGAAACCTTCAAAGCCTATAAGTAATATAAGAAAATGAATATACATAACTCTCTTTAAACAAAGCTATCATTTTAGATTACGGTATAAGCTTTGCAATCCAAAATACAGTGTTTTAAAAGTCAAATGATTTCTTTTTAGAATAACGCATGATAAATTATCCTTTTAAAGATTGTATGTAAGCTATTTATAAAGGGGGTATAGAGCCTATAGGTATAAGACCTTATACCCCTTTGTGAGTTTAGCATGCCAAGTCTATTCAGTTCCTCTTATTTCTAATTTTGGTAGTTTTTTCACGATTTTCATTGTTTCTAAACTTACGCTAATAACCCTTTGAAACAAATCCAATGGATAAGCAGGATTTCCAACGGTTTTAACAGCATAGTGATTGGCATCATTAACAATGCCACTCTTTTTATCTGTCTTTACACATTGATGCCCCATAATCCATTCAAGAGCGGGCTCGCCATTGACGATATACTCATAAGCTTCAAGAGGGATATCTGTTATTATAAATAACAGTGGTTTAATTTTTCTCTTTACCTGCTTTTGCGAATTCCATTTCAGTCACGTAATAAAACTTTTCGGAATTAGGGATATCAGTTAATTTGGGATTACCCTTTTTAAAGGTCACTGGATAAGGCTCTACATCTTCATAATTCACGTGCAAATGATCCAGTTCATGCCCTGTTACAACAGAGCTCCGTTTTCATATGAGGGGGTTAATTCTTATCAAAAGAATCAAAACGAAGCTTATTAAATCCATTTTGAATGAATAGTGAGAAAACTGGAAAAAATGCTAAAAAAGCCGATAATTTTTTCAAAAGGGTTTTTAAAGGTACTTATCCACAGCCCATGGCATAGGATAAGATCAGCAAAGTAGTGAAATTTGCTGTTTATTTTATGGAAAAAAGACAAATGAAGCATGTGCTTTTAAAATATCATAATGATTATTTTGATA
>NZ_JBHIND010000102.1:0-10728 GCF_042194695.1 Bartonella sp. CM86QHHN | reverse complement strand
ATAGCTACGTGGGAGAAAAATGGTGTTACTGATTTTACTGAGGTAGGAAAAGCCTTGTTAGAATGTGGAATGCCAACCCCTTATGATACTGATCCAGAAAGCAGAAAGCTCAGCTACAATGCAATAGCAACCATAGAAGCTTGTATGATTCAATCAGGTTTTCGTGATAAAGTGGGGGGAGGGACTTGGTGCGAGAATCATAAAGCCGAAAACCTTCCCATTTGTCGTCCAGGCGCTGTTGTTCCACAGCGCAGTGTCAAGAAGCGCTTAAACAGCCCTTTTTGTAAAAAATATAAAAATAGTCGCAAATGCCAACCTTAAGTCTTGCTGTTTGTGATGATCAACAATCCGCCATCCTTGCCTTCGCTTGGAATGGCGGGATTGTTTCCTAAACCAACCATTTCAATATTGTTCACCGTTGTTTTAAGCAGCGGTGACAGAAAATATCAACAGGTTTATGAGCTGTTTTATCGTAAAGAACCCCACTGAAGGAGGGGAAGAATGAAGAAAGTCTTGCAATTATTGAGCGGCATAGCTCTGTTAAGTATAGCTGGATGTGAGTATAAAGCTGAGGTTCCCTTATCAGCTTGGGAATTATGGGATAAGCCTGGTGCAAATACAATTGATATAGGGAAAGCGCTGTTAGAATGTGGCATGCCAACACCTTATAATCGTGATGAATACAACAGAAAGTTAGACGGAAATGCGAACGCATTAATTGAAGCTTGCATGGTTCAAGCAGGTTTTAGATATAAATCCGGATATTTGAGTTCGTGTGAGTTTTTTGATGCTCGTTTTCCAATTTGTCATTCAGGTGCTGTCATTCCTCAAAGAAGTGTTAAGAAACGCCTGAACAGCCCCCATTGTAAAAGAAATAGAAACAAGCCTGAATGTCTACCGTAGTTTTTTGATGATGGTATGATTAAGAGTAATCTTTAGTTTTTTTATCTTTTGCATAAGTGTGTGGGCCAATTGTATCGGCACTCAACATGTTTCAAATTGATATGGACAGAGGAATATAAAACATCGACAAGCTTATAAGCAATCTTATCATAAAAAATCATTGAAGGAGAGAAAAAATGAAAGCAACTTTAAAGTTATTGAGTGGATTGGCTTTGCTTATTATAGCTGGATGTTTTCCAGGTCCTTACCAGGCTGTGGATGTATTAGAGAAGCTAGGAGAAGATAAGATTGAGATTAAAAAAGCACTATTAGAATGTGGAATGCTGAATCCTCATGATGATTATATGATGGATTATAGAGAGTTAAGTATAAATGCGAATACATCTATTTATGCATGTCTAACTCAAGCAGGTTTTCATAGTAAATTAGGAGGGAAGTGGAGAGATCGGTGTAGAAATTATAATGCCGAAGATCTTCCGATTTGTGTGCCAGGTGCTGTCATTCCAAAACGAAGTGTCAAGAAGCGTTTAAATAGCGCTTATTGCCAAAAATATAAAAATGCGGATGAATGCCAACCTTAAGCACTGTTTGTGATGATCAACAATCCCCACACTCACGTTTTTACATGCCTGTGCGGGATTGTTTCCTCAAGCAACCATTTCAATATTGTTCACCGTTGTTTTAAGCAGCGGTGACAGGAAATATCAACAGGCTTATGAGCTCTGTTTTATTGTAAATAAATCCATTGAAAGAGGGGAAGAATGAAGAAAATCTTAAAACTGTTGAGTTGTATAGCTCTGTTAAGTATCACTGGATGTGTTAACTCAATTCCCTCACTTTCTCCAGCATTATGGAGAAATAAAATACTTTTAGAATGTGGAGTACCGGACCTTAATAAGGTTGTGGCGTTAGATTTGAATCAATTTGCCAGTATTGAAATGTGTATGGCGCAATCAGGTTTTCGCCCTAGCTTTACAATACAAGATTGGTGTGAAAATCATAAATCGGACAACCTTCCCATATGTCGTCCTGGTGCTGTCATGCCTCAGCGAAGTGTTGAGAGACGCTTAAATAGCCCTTATTGTAAAAAACATTCAGAACAACTTGAATGCAAACCTTAAGTCTTGCTTCAGCAGAGAAAGCTTTGAATTTACACCAAATAAAGCTCCAGGTTGATGAGCTTGAGAAAGCCTTGTCCGTTCTTACGTGACAAGGTTTTCTTTTTATGCCGCGTCACTTTGACGTTGCTGTTTTGCTTGCTCGATGACATTCAAGAGATCTGATTGTAACCAACGGGATAAAAAACCAAATTTTAAAGGTTTTGGGAGAGAGCCATTGGTTACATGACGGCGGAATGTTGAGACACTCATATGAAGCAATTTTGCACTTTCACGGTCTGTCAAAAGAATATCATTTTCTGTCATACTAAAATCCTTTCTATCAAAATGAGAACAAATCATAACCATTTATTAACCACATTTTGGTTCATTTAGAAAGATGTTTTATTCATAGAAAACAATATTTTATCATATAATTTCTGATGTGATAATTTATGAGTCTTATTGAGAAAGAATGAGAGAGAAGAGAGCTAAAGTTATCCACAGATCATGGGGTTATGCACCCCATATCTTAAGATTGACCCGTGACATATGCCGCCCATTTCTCCATATAGACACGGCGCTGTTCTAGATAGTCAGTGCGACGATAGGCACGCTCTACTTTACCACCTACCGTATGACTTAGAATGGTTTCAGCAACCTCATAGGGGGCATCGGTTGTTTCAGCGAGCCAATCACGTAAACTAGAACGAAATCCATGGGGGCATGCCTCAATTTTATTGTCTCTCATATATTGAGCCATACAATTTGCAGCGAGGGGACCCCGACCGGTTGCAGAAAAGAAGAAATCATTACGAGAAAGCAAGCGCGCTTGTTTTAAGATTTCTAATGCTTCTGATGATAGAGGCACGCGAAACTCTTCTGTAGTATCACGTCGACCTTTCATATTTTCAGCAGGGATTGTCCAGATATCGCCATCAACTTGGTCTTTATGAATATGACACAAAGGGTTGGTACGAACGCCTGTCAAAATAAGCAAACGCAAAGCCAGTTGTGTTAAGGTTGATGCTTCGCAAAGTGTTTTATAAAAGGCAGGGACATCTCTCCAATCCATAGCTGGAAAATTTTGCGTTTTATGGTGTTGTTTACCTAAGAGAGCGCGTGCTTTTTCTGTTGCTTGTAAATCAACATCCAAACCCAAAGCAGCCGCATGTTTGAGACAAATATTAAGGCGGGTAAGAGCTTTATCAGCTGTTGCTGCTTTTGTATGCCAAATGGGAGCAAGTGTATTGCGTATCTCTGTTTGTGTAATCTCTGAAACGGGGAGGCAACCTAATTTGGGGAGAATATGGAGTTTTAAGGGTAAAAACCAACGCCCATCTTTACCATCTCCTTTTAGTTCAGCTTTACGGCTTTCAAAAGCATCCAACGCGATATCTTTTAAATAATGGAGATTACTTATTGCCTCACGCTTTTGTTTATTGCGTTCTTTAATGGGGTCACGACCTTCACGAAGAACAGAGCGCCACCCAGTTGCCAATTCACGGGCTTGTTTTAAAGAGACATCTCTCAAGGCACCCAAGCCCATTTCACGGCGCCGCCCATGAATGGTAAAACGGTAAATCCATTGAGCACCTCCATCTTTACGCTTATGAAGTAACAAGCCGGCACCATCATTATATTTGCCAGCTCCCAATGTTGCGACAGCCCTTGCATTAAGACGGTTCATAAGAGCCATTTTTAGTCCTTTCTTATACAAATTTTATCCATACACTCATCCCACTTGTTATGTACAAATGAGTGGTTTTAGTTGATTCAAGATAAACAGATTTGAAATGAGAGAATCTTACGTTATTCGGGATTCTAATTCAATATGAATAACGCTATATTATCATTATAAATCAATGTGTTATCTGAGTTCTGATCAACATCATAAGTTTGCATTGGAGTGTAAGGACCATGTTTCTTTAGAGCCTTTGTTATCATCAGAGCAGCAAGGAACGCCGGTTTGTTACAGTTATTTTGATAGGAAATTACATCTTTATCCCACGCCGGATAAAGCCTATCAGATTCAACTCATTCTTTCTCCATTGCGTTTATCAGAGATAGAGAGTGTTGATGAGGAGCATCCATGGTTTGTGCACGCGTTTGATTTGATTAAGGCGCGTGCAAAATATGAACTGTACAAGAATATTCTTAAAGAACCCGATTGTGCAACGGCAGCGTACAATGACTTTAACGAACAGTTGCATGAATTGCGTGCAGAGACGTCTCAACGTCATAACGTCACTCGAATAATTCCGACGGATTTCTAATATGGTTTATTTTCCAATCGCTGATTACAGACCAGATGTTGCGGTTGTCAACGGCAGTTTTACGGATATGCTTGTGAATGTTTTACCGGCTGATGGCTGTTACATTCCGATGCCTAATGCAATGGTAGTGTCTCATGCTTTAGAAGAAAAGCCTTTGGGTTCAATAGCGTTTAGAAGTGGCAATGGTGTTAAGATAATCGTAGGAGGCAAGCAAAAGCTTTACAGTTATGATAGTCAAACGAAGGGTTGGAAAGACATCAGCCAAAGTGGTGTGACGTATCATGCAAATGAAGAGAATAAATGGTCGTTTGCTCTTTTTAAAAACATGGTTATTGCGGTGAATAAAAATGATAAACCGCAAGTTTTCAAGGTCCTTAGTTCTGAACGGTTTGAAGATTTAGAAGGAAATCCACCGAAAGCAGGATTGGTTAAGGTTTGGGGACCTTTTGTTTGTTTGATGCAATTGACAGATAATCCCAATCGCATCCATTGGTCTGGAGAAGGCGATGAAACTCTATGGGAGACTCAATATAATGTTAGTGGTTATATGGACTTCCAAGATGGAGAATACGTTCAGGGGGCAACAGAAACAACCAATCCCCTTATTTTTCTTCGTTCCGCTATTTATGCTGGTTCTTTGACGTTAGGTTCCAAAAGCCCGTTTGTTTTTCAAAAGATCCAAGACAAGCGTGGAGCGCGCAGTGCAGCCTCTATAGCGTGTCGAGGGAGTGATGCTTTTTTTGCGAGTGATGGTGGCTTTTATCAGATCAGTGCTGATGGTCAACTTTTGCCGATAGGCTTTGAGAAGGTTGATAGAACGGTTTTTAAAACTTTTGATAAATTTGCTCTTGATGAGATGCAAGGAGTGATAGATCCCATTGATAACCGGATTTACTGGTCCTTAAAAAGAGGCAATAACGAGCAAACGACCTTTGTTTATGATTGGGGCTTGCAGAAATGGTCGACGCTACAGGGAAAACTTTTCACGTTGTTTCCAGTATTTACGACAGGTTATACTTTAGAACAGTTAGATGAGATTTCAATCAATCTTGAGGCATTGTCGGCTTCTTTAGACAGCCCTCGTTGGCAAAGTGGCGCGCCAATGCTTGGTGCTTTTGATGATAACAATCGGCTTGTTATGTTTACGGGAGCACCAATGGAGGCAACGGTTGTTTCACAAGAAATGGGAGCACCAGATGGAAGTTTTAACTTTATCACGAAAGTATTTGCCGAAGTTGATACGACGCAAGGTCTTTTAAGCATAGGAGAGCGTCGGCTTCGCAATCATCAGACACCGATTACATGGCACCAAGAGAGGGCATGTTCATATGTCACGGGCGCTTATCATGGTCGTTCGCGCAATCGTTATCACCGCTTTAAATTGCGTATTCCTGAAGGCGTTCATTGGAACCATAACACAGGGTTTAATGTGGATTTACGTCCTTTAGGCAGAGGATAATGGCAAAAGTTTTTTTGACCACGTCTTGGGATATGGAGCGTATAGCGCCTTATCTGGAAGACATCATTGCGTCGTTTCGCGAGTATGTGGAACGTTTTAAACATGAAATCACGTTGCAAGAGCTCATTGAAGCGATTTGCAGTGGCAAGAAACAGTTATGGCTTGTTTTGGATGATGACGAGCGCTTTTTAGCGGCATTCACGACCCAGATACAGCAGACAGTTTTAGGAAAGAAGCGCGCACTGATTTGTGAATGTAGTGGCAAGGGCGTTCTTGATCAAATTGATAATTTGACATTTGTAGAGGATTGGGCGCGTGAGAATGGCGCTTCTGAAATGGAGATCTTGGGTCGTTTGGGATGGAAACGTGCACTGAACAAACAAGGTTATGGCATAACGATGCTTTATTATAAGAAGGAATTGTGACATGGGGAGCAGTAGACCAGCAACGACAGAACAGAAGCAGGTACAAACAAGCGCCCCTCCCGTTTGGATGCAGAATGTCTTTAAGCGTGGGGGTGCAGATGCGTATAACATGTATGACACAGGGATGGGTGGTAATGTGTATGGGGGACCTCGTGTTGCACCTTTAAGTGCTCCAACTTATCAAGCAATTGGAGGTCTTGGAGCTATTCCTCATCAGTATCAGAATTATATGAATCATTTGATGAATACTCCAACATCGTCTGCGAGAAACCTTAACTGGATTGCATCTGGTGGTTTGATGGGACCGAATTCTCAATTTGATGAGGAACTTAAAGAGGGCTTAAGTGAAATAAGAAATAGTATTAATCGACAGTTTTTAGGTAGTGGTCTTTATGGCTCTAGTGCGCATAACAATGAGTTACAGAGGGGGCTTAATGATGAATTAGCTCGTATCAAGTATCGCCAGCGTGATAGAGATTTACAGCATATGATGCAAGCCAATTCGATGATTGATCAACTAAATGAAAACCGCTTAGGCATGATAGGCAACTTATTCCCCTCTTATAATAATGCCTATTCGAATATGTTGCAGGGGTCATCTGTTCTTAATGACTACAATCAACGCCTTGTTGATGCCAATAGAGAACGTTGGCTGGAACAAGACAATAGCGGTTGGAATAGGTTGAATATGCTTATGAACGCCGGTCATGGCTTCGCAAGAAATTACGGCACGACGACGAATAATGTGTCAGAATCTAAGATGCATGGTAACGACCCTTGGAAGAACGCTATAGGGATTTTAGCTAGTATTGCTAATTTTGCAGGAAAAAAGTGAGGTAGTTATGCAAAATAGTAACGATAACATTTTATCAAGACTTCTTAAGTCTATGCATGTAATGAGCCAATATGTACCACGTATACGTTTCAACGATCTAGAAGACGCCAAACAACAGGCAAATAATTTACCTTATTTAACCCCTTCTTCCCCTATAGCAACTTTTGGTTCACAATCAAATCCTTTAGGTTTAGCTAAAAATACTTCACCTTTACCAGATGTAAGTTCGTCTTTAAGATCGGCAGGCAGAAAACCGTATGTACCGTCTTCAGTCCCTTCTTTACCAGTAGCGACCTTTGGTTCACAACCAAATCCTTTAGGTATTGAACCTTTGCCTAATGCAATTGAAACTTCAGATTTGGCATCATTGAAACCAAAGCAGTCTCAATTACCAGAGCCTATTTCATCTGTAGAACCACAGAAGTCTGTACAGCCACAACAGAGTACTGTTCCTCACCAAGATACTGGTTCTCAACAGAGTTTTTGGGATTACTTGCGTAGTCCTGAGTTTTTACAAAGATTATCAGATTATGGGATTGGTTATGCATTATCAGATGGGACGATAGCACAAAGTTTAGCGAATGCAGCTATGAATCTTCGTCGTGGTGATATGGAAAGAGAAAAAAGAGGACAGGTTAATCAGACCGTCGAATACCTAAAATCTAAAGGGTACAGTGAAGAAGAAGCTGCTATTATGGCACGTAATCCGCAAATGCTTAGTGCGATGCTAACAGGTGGTGATAAACCTCAGTTAGATAAAGGTTATGAATGGGATCCCAATTCACAACTAGGTGAACGTAGAGCGAGACCGGTTAAGGGGTCGATGCAGGAACTTGAGTATAATCAAAAACTACAAGCCCAGAAAGAGTGGGAGCATAAAAAGAGAAAAAATATGCTTCTCACCAAACAGCAGGCACGCATAGGAATAAATGCTATTCAGGATGCTATTAAAATTATAAAAGAAGGCTTTGCGACAGGATTTGTTGGGTGGGGATCGAGAAATGTTGGAGGATCTCCTGCATATGAATTAGAAAAATTATTTGATACGATTAAGGGTGGTGCTTTAAAGGCGGTATTTGAGAGCTTAAAATCGATGGATCCTAAAGGAAATCTTAGTGTTGGTCCTATATCAGATCAAGAAAGCCGTAATATGATAGCGACTTTTGGTTCTTTGGATGCTGGACGTAAGGAAGAAGGATTATTAAAAACTTTAGGAATGCTTGAAAAAACATTAGTTGCTTTAAATAAACTTGATGAGACCCAATTATATAATTGGGTAACAGGGCAGCCTATCAATACGCCTAAAGAAATCTCTGATCAATATTTCGCAGATTCGCCGATGTCACAAGGAGGTAGTGAAAATATTCCTATAGTGAAAAGTACAGAAGAGATTGCAGCTCTACCAAAAGGACAAAAATTTTTTATTATTGATGCCAATGGTAAAGCGGTTCCTTTTATAAAATAGGTTGTGCTATGTATGAATATAAGAATTATGATAAATCACTTCTTCCAGAATGGGCTAGGAAATATAAGGTAATTGGTCCACCCCAAGATATTTCAAATATTCAAACAGCTACAGATTATCCTGAATATAAAGATTATGATAAATCACTTCTTCCAGAATGGGCTAGGAAATATAAGGTAATTGGTCTACCCCAAGATATTCCAAATCATTCATCTTTTGCAGATTTTCATGGCAGTCAAGACCCCAAAACTACAACAGATGATTTTTCATTTGATGATAAAGATCTTACGTGGTGGGATGCACTAAGGAGTCATGGGATATCTGGTTTGACAGCAGGGTATAGTGATGAGATACAAGCGGCGAATGAAGCAGGTTTTACGGATTATTGGCGTGGTGATAAGAAAGCAGTAGAGGTTTATAACAGAAGAGTAGCCAAGGAACGCGCTTACCAAAAAGCCTTGGAAGAGAAATATCCATGGTTGTCTTCTGGTGCTTATATTGCTGGTTCGATTTTACCAACAGCACTTTCATTTGTCCCTGCGCTTAGATTTTTGAAAGTAGGTACTGCGGCATCAACATTTGGAAATCTTGGTAAGGCGGCAGTTTTAGGAGCAGGTTCTGGCGCTTTGCATGGTTCTGGTGCGGGAGATGGTCTTTATGACCGCCTTGCTTCGGCAGGGATTGGTAGTGGGATTGGAGCAGTTGCTGGTCCTGTTGGTTCTCTTGCTGGTACCGTTGTTTCTTCAGGATTGAATAAAGCGTTAAGAAGCATGCAAACAGCTCCTTTTGTAAGAAGGCATTTTAATCCTGCTCATAAGGAAGTTCAAACTAAAGTAGTCAGAGAAGTTGCAAAAACATTATATGATGATGGTGTTGAGAATGTTGCTGAACATCTTGCAAATGCACCACGCCATGCATTTTTGACAGATATTAGTCCGAATTTAGAAGTATTGCTTGCGAATATGGGGACAACAAATACGCGTGTTTCTGAACTTTTGAAAAGAGCCCATGAAGGACGGATGCAGGGAGCAGTTCAGCGCCTTGGTCAATCGGCAGATGAAAACATTACCCCTCTCCAAGATACGAAAGTTTTAAAAAGGTTGCTTAAAGAGCAAGGGGAAGAAGCACATGGTTCTCTCTATGCACAAGCCTATCGTACTCCAATAGAAAAAAGATATTATCCAGCTCTTAATAGGCTTTTTAAACAAGAAGGATTTCAAGACGCTCTTAAGCACGCTGTCAAAAAGTTAGAAAGAGACCCCCGCACAGCAATACCTCAACGATTCTATGCAAAAGAGTTTAGCCATATCAATTATAAACCTACAATGGAGTTACTAGATCGAAGCAAGAAATCCCTTGATGTTTTAATCAGAATGAATCGAAAGCTTGGTGATGAAGAAGGGGCTTCTACATATCAAATTTTGAAGAACAATTTGGTAAAAATAACGGATAAAATTTCCCCTACTTATAAAGCAGCTCGGGGTAGCGCAGCAAAATACAAAGGCTTTGCAGAAGCTATAAGCCAAGGCAAAAAAATTGCAGAAAGAGATGTATCTGGAGAGGGGATTGCAGAAGGTCTTCGTAAAGGAGCTATGCCGGATGGTCTCAATACTTATCGCGTAGGGATGCGAGATTATATCGATGACGTATTAGAAAAATCCCGCCCTGTTAATACACTTTCGAATATTTTACAAACGGGTAGCGTGTCTAAAAACCTTAGCAGGTCTTTAAATCCTAAAAACATTAAAGCGTTTAGAAAAGCTGTAGATGACGAAAGGTTCTATGAAGATGCGGCGCAAAGAGCACTAAAGCCATTTCAAGGAACGCCAGAGGCTTCTCCTTTAACAGGTGTTCATATTCCGTATGGAAAAGTTAGTACAGCACGTGCTGGGGCAAAAATTACTCAAAATATTTTATCTGATACGATTAGAAAATTGCCTCAAAAAGAGAGACAAATATTTGAACGGGATATAGCAAAGTTAGCAACTTTTGGCGTTAAGGGTATGAACCAGCAGGAAGTTGCTCAAATGGTACAAAGATTTATACGATTACATAAAGCAGGAATTGGTAATGAACGTTTCTGGCACTTTGTTTCTTCGGCACTGATGGGAGAAGCGGGCAGATTTGCAAGGAGTAAAATCTATGGCTAGATATAACCCTTCAGTCGATCAAGCGATACGGCAAGCAGCAGCGCGTTATGGTTTGCCAGAGAGTTATTTGTACCGTGTTGCGCAAGTGGAAAGTGGAGGCAATCCGAATGCAAGGAAT
>NZ_JBHIND010000097.1:0-1175 GCF_042194695.1 Bartonella sp. CM86QHHN | reverse complement strand
CATTAGCACCAAAGCTAAAACAGCCCAATGATAGGAACCGTGTGCCTATTAATAAAACAATCCCTGCCGAAATCAAGCGAGCAAATATATGAAAAAGCGATTTATTATAACAGGAATGATTACCCTGTGGGGAATACTGAATCTAGCTCCAGCAAATGCAGATGTAAGCGTAGTAACTT
Organism: Bartonella sp. CM86QHHN; assembly: GCF_042194695.1. Lineage (NCBI taxonomy): Bacteria > Pseudomonadati > Pseudomonadota > Alphaproteobacteria > Hyphomicrobiales > Bartonellaceae > Bartonella > Bartonella sp. CM86QHHN. Next base: position 996 of record NZ_JBHIND010000097.1, on the reverse strand, counting down.
TCGAATCCCGAACACCACCTAAGGACCCAACTGTAGACTTACCACCTGCTTCACCGCCACAATCTGCTCTACCAGCAGAATATCTGGAGCTTATTGATCTATTAAAAAAAGGGGAAATTATTGAGCTCTTAAAAAAACAGCTTGAGTTGAAAAAAGAACAACTTTCGCAAACAGAAAAAACCTATCAGGCTATAACAAATAGTCAAAAAATTGGACCTAAAACTATAGATTTTTCTAGTTTTTTTCTCAAAGAACCAGAATCGTTCTATAAGAGTGATAAGCTTTCAAGAGAATCATATCAAGAGGTATTAGAGGACGAAAACAAAATTTCTGAGCCTTTTGATCAAATGGGCACGTTGCTTTTTGAGCGTTTAGAATTTTTCTCAATACTAAATAAAGCTATAACTTTAAAAAGTTTTGAAAACGTAGAAAATCGTTTTCAATACCTCAAAAGTCTATTTAATGAACTTCAAACAAAAGAAAACCTGAAAGATATTGCAGATCTTCAAGCACATATCGATGGTTCGTTAGCCATAATCCAAAATGAATCTATAAAGGTACAAATGGTAGCANAAACAAAAACCAATGTAGAAGGTTCAGTACTCTCTGAACAATTAAGAGAAGCACAAAGATTTTATCAAAGCCAAGATATCGTGCTAAAAACACTTAGGTAATGTATAAATGAAAATGAAGCGTTTAGCATATATCTATGTTCCAAGGTGATAAAAAGTTGAAAATTCGTTAAAGAGGAATTCCATGGACTTTACAGTGTTCACGCAACTTTTCAGTAAAATTGATCAGATAACAAAAACATATGTCACGGATATTTCCTCAAAAACAATAGCTACAATTACACCCTTTGTTTCAATCGGTATCACAATCGCTTTCATCATCTACGGATGGCTCATCATCCGTGGCGCTATCGATATGCCTCTCTCCGGATTCGTAAACCGTTTCCTACGGATAAGTATTATTACTTCAATAGCTCTTACCACA
>NZ_JBHIND010000077.1:0-71533 GCF_042194695.1 Bartonella sp. CM86QHHN | reverse complement strand
ACGCGTCCCTCACTGTAAAAAAGCTGTATAAATACAGCAAGTTATTTTTACATAAAACTTACATGTTATCCATAAATGGTATAACGGTAAAGCCCCCGTAACATAATCAAAAAACCTATCAAACATCACCATCTTTATGCTTAACAAAAGAGCAAGCGAGCACCATTATCGTATTTATATTTTTTTCCCAATGTTGTGATAGTGCTATTCATTGTAGGCATTTTTTCAGTTTTTATCTGCGTGCTAGCCACGTTTGGAATGTGAGAAACATGCTTTTGATTGATTTAATATAAATAGGCTTGCCATGAAACAATCTTACAGTATTGAGATTTCTCATTTAAGTTACAAGACAATTCATTATTATTATAAATCAATATGATGTATAGATTGTCGACATTACCAGCGGTGTGTGAGCTCTCAATGGTTAATGCCAATGTTTTTGTTATGGGGGAGGGGTATCTGGTGATAATGAAGTTTTGTATAGCGTGAGAGACGTAATTGAGAGATGATTGTTTAGAGGTGCGTTTAGTGAAAAAACTTTGAAAGCAAATGCGCACTCCTTCTGCACTTTAAAAGCTCAAAGAATTTCCAGTGAAAGAGTGGTTGGGTATGTGTTATTTTGAGAGTAGCGATTTTTCAGAGCTTCTTAAGTGTGTCCCGTTGAACCAAAACCTCCTGTTCCACGGCTCTCGTTATGGCTTTGGGTATTTTGCTCTGGTTCAATGGCACAAACATTAAGTTGGGATACAGGGGCGATGATTGTTTGGGTAATGCGCATGCCCCGTTGGATTGAAAAGTCTTCTTGTCCTAAATTGATAAGAAGGAGTTTGACTTCACTTCCGGATAGTCATACTCAATCGTTCCTGGAGTGTTGAGGCATGTGATGCCCGTGTTTTAAGGTTAAGCCAGAGCGTGGACGGATGCGTGCTTCACAAGCCCCCACGTGATAAATGAAAAATTGAGACCTGTTGGAATAAGTTCCCGCTGCCCAGGGGCAAGAACAAGCATTTCTTCTTTACCAATTGCTGCTTGTAAATCCAAGACCCGCAGAACCAGCCGTTGTGTAGTGAGGAAGCTTTCTTGTCCCAAGTGCAAGATGCTGAACGGATAAAGTCAAGGGGGGTGTGAAGATTGAGAAGAGACAGGAGAAGAGTAAGGATGCCCGTTTAGAGGGGCGTTTAGTGAAAAAACTTTGAAAGCAAATGCGCATTCCTTCTGCACTTTAAAAGCCCAAGGGGTTTTAAGTGAAAGAGTGATTAGAATAAGTGTGTGTGTTATTTTGAGAGTAGCGATTTTTCAGAGCTTCTTAAGTGTGTCCTGTTGAACCAAAACCTCCTGTTCCACGGCTCTCGTTATGGCTTTGGGTATTTTGTTCTGGTTCAATGGCGCAAACATTAACTTGAGATACGGGGGCGATGACTGTTTGGGCAATGCGCATGCCCCGTTGGATTGAAAAGTCTTCTTGTCCTAAATTGATAAGAAGGACTTTGACTTCACCACGGTAGTCACTATCAATCGTTCCTGGAGTGTTGAGGCATGTGATGCCGTGTTTTAAGGCTAAGCCAGAGCGTGGACGTATTTGTGCTTCAAACCCAAGAGATAAATGAAAAATGAGACCTGTTGGAATAAGTTCCCGCTGCCCAGGGGCAAGAACAAGCGTTTCTTCTTCTCCAATTGCTGCCCGTAGATCAAGACCCGCAGAACCCGCCGTCGCGTAGCAAGGAAGTTCTAAACCTTGTCCGTGTGCAAGACGCTGAACAAATAAAGTCTGGGCATGTGAAGATTGAGAAGAGACAGGATGGTTGTTTAGAGAGGCGTTTGTTTCAGTGTGCGACATGATCGAGGCATTTCCAAAATATGAGGTCTAGAAGAAAATGATACTTTAACAAAAGATATCTATAAAACCAAGTCGATAAAGGTGTGTGGATATAGGTTGTCCCCAGAGCTTGCTTATCATCTTTGGCTGACCTAAAATATTCCACAACACCACCTAACATTATCAAAGGCATTTTTCAATAATGGCATCATCAAGGATGGCTTATGCCTAGGGGCATGCGCTTATTTGAGATCTAAATTATGGTTACAGATAAGATTTTTTAGATACTACCGATAAGAATACCCGTGGCAAAAACCAGAGCTCCCCCAATGATGACCTGTAAAGAGGCGCGCCAAAAGGGAGTGGACATGAATTTGTTCTGAATCCAGACGATGGCGCCTAGTTCAAAAAAAACAATGATAAAAGCAATAATTGTCGCTACATAAAAAGAGTTGATCAAATAGGGAAGCGTATGACCTAGTCCTCCTAATGTTGTCATAATGCCGCTGGCAAGACCTCTTTTTAATGGCGAACCACGCCCTGATAATTTGCCGTCATCATGGGCTGCTTCTGTGAAACCCATTGAAAGTCCCGCACCAATTGAAGCTGAGAGCCCTATCAAAAAAGTTTGATGCGTGTCTCCCGTGGCAAAAGCTGCGGCAAAAATGGGGGCAAGGGTGGAGACAGAGCCATCCATTAACCCTGCAAGACCTGGTTGAATCCAAGTCAAAAGTGTTTGTCTTTGCGTTTTCGAAGGCTTTTTTATGGTGTGATTTGCCGCTGTTGTTTTTTGGGAGGGATGGCGGCTCTTTCCTTTCACAAGAGAAGTTTTGTCACATAATGAACCGATAGTGTTTGCACGATTATGGCAAGAAAGGCACAAAAGTTGCTTATAATTTTTAAGCTCTTGAAGCCCCATAGCGGTAAAAACTGCGGCTTCCTTAGAGGAATAAGGTTCTAGAGCTTTTGCATATTTTAAATAGAGCGCCGCATGTTGCTCTTTTAATTTGAGCGCTTTAAGTATCACGTTTTGTGCTGAACGAAAGGACAGGGCTTTACGTTGTACAAATGAAAAAAACGATCTCAACATTTTCTGTTCCTCTGCACTTTAGAATAATTCTAAAACATAAGAAAAATAAACCGAAAGTCAATCTAAAAGTTAAAAACTGACAAATTACAAAAAGGTTGCACTGAGAAAAAAGGTGATGGGATGCTGAGAAAGTACAAGGAGATTTATCAAATGGAGACGAGAGGGGCGCATGAAAGAAATGATTACGTGAAAAAATTTAAGAGACAATGTGCTTTATTTTGCTAAAGGGGCGTTTGAATGGAGCATTCTAATGTATTGATGCTCGAGAATATAGGAAAGGAATAAGCTAGCATCATCATTCATTTGATGCGTTCAAAATACTGTAACAGCTCTTGGAATTTGAGATGATTCTTTAAAAGAGATCTTTATTCAAGGGATAAAAGCCCATTTCGCGAGGGGGCCCCCGTGAAGAGTATAGAAGGGTAGAGCGGCAAAATTTCCATGAAATAATATAAACTCCATTGAGTCTTCTTAATCTTTACGCTTCATAAAAGAGCAAGCCGGTATCATCATACACCTTAGCTCCCAGTGTTGCGACAGTCTTTAGAACGGTTCATTATAGGCATGGCATTTTATTGTACAGTTTTACGCCACTCATTCTGCTTGTGGAGGTGTAAGCCAGTATTCTTATGATATTTACGCGCATTTTAGCGTTGTTACAGCTTTTGCATTTAGGTGGATTTTTTAGTGTGTAACGAATTATCTTTTGTGCTGTAATTGCAGGGGCAGGTTTTAGGGTGGGAGTGCATAAATGAAAGAGATATTATCATATCAAATTGTTTGATCACGCATAAAAATTTATGCTTTATGAAGGGGCATTTATCGCCTTGTAACTTGCCTGATATCTTGTATGAAAGCTCAAAATTCAGTAGGATTCCTCTCACTTCAAAACTTCTTATATTGAAGCAATTCAAATCATTTTCTTGTGGATCACAAGGAGGGGTGTGGGTGCTGTGTTTTTATTTAAAGTATGGGATGAGTTGAAATGTGAAAAGTGCATAATCTCTACGCGTTAACAAACGTTTTTGATGTTTTTAAAAAAGAGCGAAATTGTGCAGAAAAAAGGGAGCATATATGGAAAATAGTGATGGTTTGAAATTTTGGCGGCTTTCTGAAAAACTAACAATACTGCAGGCAGCGCTTTTAATAGTTGGATTAAATCCAGGAAAGTATTTGTTTGTCAACAAATTAGAACCAGAAAAAAGTGATATTTACGAAGATAACCTTTCCGTATCATCAGAGAAAACTGCTAATTTCCGTGCAGCCTATCATGCTATCGTTCAAGCGGGAAAAAGCAATCGATTAGAGATAGAATGGTCGTACTATAATTTTTCGGATTTTATAGATGCAGATTCCTCATATGTTCGCGTTGATGATTTAAAAGAATGGCTTTCATCGCGTGGTCTGTACCCTCCATTTTTTTTCCCTGAGGATGATTCTGCTGAGACTAAGGACCAAAAATATGCGTTTCAAGATCCAACGCATCCACGTTATGCTCCAAAGCTTGCTGCTATTGTTGCGGCATGGGAAGCGGTGAGTGAGGTTGAGGGTGGTAAAACTGTTAAAGGAACGCTTGCAAAATGGTTGCAACAGAATGCTGATCAATATGATTTACACAATAAGAAAAATGGTAAGTTAAAAAAGGATGTTATTGAGGAATTAGCGGCTGTTGCGAATTGGGAACCTACCGGAGGGGCGCCTAAGACACCTGCCAGCTCTCTTTTATCAAAAGAAAAAAATAAAAAGATCACTAAAATTGCGCTGCTTTTTTTGATAATTTTGAAGATAAACTCTTTTTCTGGGGGAGATTTTTACTTTTCTTCCCTAGATTATAAGTAATTGTTTTTCATTAAAAATAATTTTTATAGTGTTCCTCTGACTGTTCAGGCGGGGGAAAATAGACATTTTGGGGCAGTAAAATTTACCCTGTAGTTTTCGTAACTTACCTCTCTATTTTTGTTTGATTTTTTTGGGCATTTTAAAATCCAGATCAACTGAAATGGAGTGCAACATGATTAAAGTTAATCTTTTTTTTACTATGCGTAAAAGTGTGAAAATTTTTCGAGGAAATGTACGGATATTTGGCAATGTGTTGCGGATGAGGTGGTACATAAATCGTTTAGAGTAGGTGTATTGTCGTGTTGGTTAAAATTTGAAATGATCACTGTCAAATAGTCGAAGTTGAGCATCGTGCATTTCTTGGGTAAAGAAATCTTGTCATCTATGAGCGAGTGAGAGTTTTTCTTAAGAAATTTGCACAATAGTAAAACTAGTTAGCAAAACCCGTTCTTTGGCGTAACAAAAAGGATGTCATAAATGATTATCTCATCATAAATATGCTTTAAGAATAACCCTTGCGTGGCGAAAGTCTATGGCGTAGTCGCTATAGATTTTTGCTCTGTGTGTGGTGATCAATGCTCTTGTTTATCTCTTGTCAATGCAAGTGCCCATGAAAGTGATGGGTGTCTATTGCTCCATTGTGATGCTTGGTTGTTCATGTTTAGAAACGACAAGTGTATTAAATGTGATAGGGTTGATAGAAAGGAGAACGTATCCTGTAAAAATAGGTGTGTCTTTAAAATAAAGCTGATAAACGAAATTATTTTTTTATCTACCTTTTGTATAATGAGAAAAAGGTATTCAAAGTGCAAGCATAAGCAATTTAGCAGTAAATCCCAAAATAGCTTAACATAGATCGTTTCTAGGAGAAGAGGAAGAAAGTCTATCTGCAAAGCTATGTTAGGTCGTGTGACAGGTGAAATAATGCGGTTAGGGCAATAAACAATTGTTATTGGTGAAGAGATAGAAATCGGTTGGGTGTTGATTTCTGTTTTACTACAGAATTTTCTTTGTTATCTCGTAAAATACGATCGTTTGAGGTGTGGTCATATAAAGCGAAGCTTTTTTCAATCTTGGAAAGATATTCCCATTGCGGAAAATCATATAAAGTTTAAGCAACGGCAGAACGATTTTTTGTGCAATGAAATGATAAGTATGTACAACATCTCGGTAATCTCCATGGGAAACTTTACCGGATCCAAGGTGTGGATATTGTCTTCTGCTTACCCCAAATCGCAGATATTTCAAAACAACAACGGTGGAGAATGAATGTTGGATATGTTCTAGGGAAGGTTGCAAAAAATGGCAGTTTTCAAAAAAATACCAAAAATGACGAAAGGAGCGGTTTCCCACTCCTTCGTTCCTATCTCCCCTTGCGGGGAAGCGGCCACCATTACTGATGCCGTGTATGGTGATATAGGTACACTTATTTTTCTCAAAAGTCAATAGTGTAAATGCGGTAAATATTTGAGCATTAGAGCTACAACTTTATGAAAATCTTCGCAGGATAACCTTGGAACGGTACGTGAGCAACTTAAACGACTTACAGAAACTGTTGTGACATAATTGCAGATAATCCATGCTTTTTTATTCTCTATAGGAGATTGTATTGGATACGCAGCGGGATTATTGGGTTGTGATTTCGTTGAAAAAGGTAAAACTGTCACATTTCCATATAATTTTGCATTCTTAGAAAGCACTAAAACAGGCCGCTTTTTCCAAAATTCAGGGAGTATCGAATCATGAGGAAAATCGCACCAAAAAACTTGCCTGATGCGTGGTGCCGATTTGATTCGTGGTTTTATATGAGGTGGTTTTTCGTAAGGCGCATTTAAATCCCTTTCTTTTATATGCTCGCGCCATGCATTATGATCATGTTCCATCATAACACATGGTTCTTCAAGTTTGGTTATATCTAAGGAAATAGGTGATAGGGTAGAAGGCTCTGTGTTTTTATCTTCAGCCATAGCAGACCATTTATATTTATTGGTCCCCTCACTTATTATTTTACGGCTTTTCTATCACGAGTTTTTATCAAAATGTTGCTTATAAGTACAGAGAGGTGAAACCATAAAATGGATGTATCTGCTCATTTTTGTCTTTTGAGTACAACGCTAGAGGAGGGATGTTGGTGACTCGTTGGTGTTGGTGGGTTGGTTTGGCGGTGGGTGGTTTTGGGTGGGGATTGGTGACTGGAGGGTTGTTGGTGGAAAGCAATTGGAGAGAACGAGTGCACGCGGTTTCGTTTCTATTTTATGGTTAGAGTTTTTTATGGACTGAAAGGAGCCCTTTTGAAGTAATATAGAGGCTTATAAGGGAGAAAAATAGGCTTGAGACGACATTCCAACCGGCAAATGAGAGAAAAAGAAAGCGTGCGGATGCTTCAGAACAAGAAGGGGGATGAATGTTGTTTAATTGGTTAAGCAGCTGGTTAATGTCTGAGGTTTTTCTGACTGCGCTTAAACCACAGCTGAGGGGAGCTTCCCAAAAGCCATATTCAACACCCGCATGATAAACGGCTAAAACAAGGCTGATGCACATTAAGACAAAAACACACAAAAATAAAAGTTGTATCCAAGCAGTTATGCGAAAAAAACATGCTCCAAAACCTGCTAAGAGCAAAAATGGTATGGCTCCATAATAAGGAAAACGCTCTATGAGACATAAATCGCAAGGAAGATATCCTCCGAAATATTCAAAACCAAGGGCAATACCTATTGTGGCAGACAAGCAAAAAGCGAGAAAAAAAGCCCATAAACTTTGTTCTTTTCTGCTGAGTTCAACATGAAGGTGCTTGTGTAAAAGTGGATGAGAAGACAAAACGCATGCCATTAAGTCTGTTCCTTATAAAAGCTTCTTGTTTAAAAAAGCTATGAAAATCCCATAAATTAAAAGGAGGCTAACACAACCAATGAGAACAATCCATTTGAAATGCTGTACTAGAAAATTCATTGCTTTTTGTCCAAAATGTTTAATCAGCCACGCGAGAAGATAAAAACGAGCGCCTCTAGAAAAAATACAAATAAGCATGAAAAGTTCAAGACGTACACTCATAACACCGGCCAAAATTGTGACAATCTTGATGGGGGGAAGATGAAAAAAACCTGATGTTATCAGTAAAATGATGAGAAATTGCAGGGTTGCACTATTTTTCAGAGATTCAAAACTTTCAACCTTACCATAAATTTCTAAAATGGGTTTGGCAAGGGTATCATAGGCAAAATGTCCGATAAACCAACCGGCAATGCCTCCTAATACAGAACAGATTGTCGCAATCAAAGCATAGCGATAAACCCGTTTTTGATGGATAAGAAGCATCGGAATATATAAAACATCTATGGGAATTGGAAAAATAGAACTTTCAATAAAGGCAATGAAACCAAGCCAGTGTGGTGCTGTACGCCGATTTGCTAAAGAAATCGTCCAAAGCTTTAATTTGTTTAATATCATGAGGCTTTTATAAGTTTAAGAGGTAAAGACTTTACAAATGAGATTGCTATAAATCCGGTAGAGAAATCCAATAAAGAAAGTATTTCATAAAATAGATAAGAAAATGATATGAATTCTTAAAAAATGAGAAGTCTTCTGTTGACGAATCTGTTCTTCTTCATATAGTGCAAAGGAATAATCGACAAGTCTGTCTTTTATAGTCCTGTCTTTTATAGCAGTGTGCGGGTGTGGTGGAACTGGTAGACGCGCCAGACTCAAAATCTGGTTCCGAGAGGAGTGTCGGTTCGAGTCCGACCACCCGCACCACTTCATAAGTATTTTCCTTGATCCTGTTATGGTGCATCACGTTGTTTTATAGAACATGGGATTTATAAAACATGGAATTTATAGACCGTGTTCAATGTTTTGTATGTTGAATGAAAAACCTCGAATACCGTAGGATTCTCTCATTTCAAGTCTGCTTATAGTAAATCAACCAAAATCATGTCGCTCGTGCGTTACAAGCTAGATGAGCTCGTGTGGAGTGAAATTTTACAAAAAATGAATAAAAATGCCTCTTATGCCGTTTCAAGGGCATCATTGGAGGTTAAAGTGTATGATGGATTGTGGGGGTGCCTGCTTGCACTTTTATGAAGTGTAGAGATGGTGCTCTATAGATTTTATATTCTTGTAGGTGCTGTCGCAAAATGGGCTTGAGGGTTTTGAGAGATGTTTCTTTAAAATACGCATGTGAATTGGCAACCAAAGTGTCTTGAATTTGAGTGTGTTTGGTTTGAAGCGTTGTCGTATGACGTGAGGGGCGTGATCGCCAAAAAGATATGTGAGCAACAAAAACATGGGGTAGTGCGTAATCTCCACTCTTTAAAAGACAGGAGCTTTAGAGGCTTTATAGATTTTATATTCTTGTAGGTGCTGTCGCAAAATGGGCTTGAGGGTTTTGAGAGATGTTTCTTTAAAACACGCATGTGAATTGGCAACCCAAGTGTCTTGAATTTGAGTGTGTTTGGTTTGAAGCGTTGTCGTATGACATGAGGGGCGTGATCGCCAAAAAGATATGTGAGCAACAAAAACATGGGGTAGTGTGTAATCTCCTCTCTTTAAAAGACAGGAGCATGAGAGGCTTAAAAGATTTTGCTTTAGAGGCTTTTGAAAGTTGTAACGCAGAGGGAAATGGTAAGGTTGGAAATTGGTTTTTTACCTTGACAACTTCATGTTCTCTCCAAATGAAGCTGTCTTCCCGTTACAGAAATTACATAAACAGAGAACCGCAATATCCTCTCTCCACTCTGGCATACAATAGCGGTAAAATACTGTCGTTTGAAGTGTGGTCATATAGGGCATACTTCCTTGAAACGTTACAGTATTTTTTTCGGTGTGTGTTGGATATTCTTAAATGTGTTTGTCTTGCCTTAGGTTTAAGGGCATTCCATGAGGAGGAGCCCAAAGAAACCCGCTAAAATCCCCCCAATATCCCCAAGAGTCTCCAAGAGTTTTTGTGCTTTTATAAACGGACATGGTGTTTAAAAATGGGTGTTTAAAAATGGGTTTTTAGAATCTTTATCCTTTAAGAGCGGGGAGGCCAAGTCAACATCATCCTATAACACTGCAATTGATGCACAATATCTATATTTATTTTAAAGAAATATCTCTTAAATAACGGCTCTCATTTATTTTACGATGGCGCCCAGTGGTATGATGGTAAAGCTTTTATATTCCAAAGGCATTACATGAAAGGCTGAGAGGATAGGAGTTTGCTTTAAGAGAGGGAGAGGCTTTATTGTTTCGTGACTATTTGTTTACAGTTTAGTACTGGTTTTTAGAAGCTACGTCTTTTTAGGGGGAAAGGGGCATTAAAAAACCCCGTTTTTAACAGGGTTTTTTAATCGTTCAATTTTTCTACAAAACTTAGAATTTATAAGCGATACCAAAGCGAACATCATGCGTTTGAGAAGAGATTTTAAGGTTATCGTTTGCAAATTTCTTTTTAAAAAAATCTGAATAACGATATTCTGTACGCATGATGATATTATCTGTCATTGCAAGATCAAAACCACCACCAACAGTGTAACCAAACATTGTTTTTGTCTCATTTAACACATTGCCAGAAGCAAAAATTGTCGAATCTTCTTGCGATTTTGATAAAAGTGACATGATATATTGCATCTGTCTATAGGCTATACCCCCTGCAATATAAGGCATAAGACGATGGGAAGCAAAACCAATACGCGCGCGCGCGGCACCAGACCACGTTTCTTTCAATGTTACACTGCTAACAACAATGTCACCATAGTTGGATATCGTTTCACCCTGAGCTGCAGATTTTATGATAGGAATCCCAGCTTTTTTAAAGGCAATGTTAATGGAGTTTGATTCATCTAGAATTTTCTTTCCATTGTCTGTTTGGGTGCTTTTCCTCCCAGACCAGACCATGTCGGTATCAAAACCGAAAACAAGATCTCCCAGATCAATATTAGAACCTGCATACAAACCTGCTCTCAATCCTGATAGTTTCGGTGATAAATCTCTATCAACCCAAGCCCATTTTCCGTCCCTAGCTTCTTGTGCGTAATTTAGAGTATTTTTATTGGAAAAATATCCAATTTGTCCTCCAAAATAAAAACCAGACCAAGAAAAAGGCGCAGAAACAGTAACCGGTGAAATACGTGACGATGAAACATCTTGCAATGAAACCTTCGGTTCTGATTGTTTAAAGATTACCGTATCTGCTGCTTGCGCTGTTGAAGCGGTAATGAAGGTGAAAATAGATAGTGCAACTAAACATTTTGTTTTCATAAAAACGTCCCCAATTTATTTCAGATACAAATCGTATTATATACAAATTGGTTAAAAAAATCTATATTTAATATCATTATGAAAACTAAAATACTCAAAAACTCCATAATTATCCATATTTAAGCGTTCTTAAAACTTATTTTCATGCTATTATCCCACGTTTATATTGATTTTTCAGGATTTTTTTATACTTTTTCAATGTTCTCTGTGTTTTAGAAAAAATTATAGTATAGTAAATAAGCTTTTTACTTATTTAAAAAACATTATTTTATATATATATTAAAACACTTTTTGTTATTAAATGTATTATCCATTATGATTGACATCAATGTGCTTACATATTCAATTGATCGTAAAAAATGCATATTGGCACCATCATATTCTTTGCTCGTTTCTGATGTTGCGTAGCTTTGTATTGCGATAGCCTTTTGAGCACTTGAGGGGATGAGCGACTTTATTTCTTTTTTATCTATATGCCACTTTTGCTTATGATAATCCAAGCGAATAGTTTTGATTGATTGAATGGAATACGAAGAATAAGAAGGAGTAAAGTGCGAGAATCTCAAGTCTCATGAGGTTTCTTATGCGCCATGTAAAACGGATAAACTCTCCGTTCCGTTCGCTTAAAGCCGGAACGTGGATGAGAGCCTAAAAACTGAATGTCGTTGGCGATTTTAAAGAGATTAGCGCGTGCACTCAGGTTTTTGTGGAAATGGGTGAGGGCGCTATAATGGGCAAATGCCTCCAATTTCTTGCGAGCTGTCAAGGATATCCCGTCAAAGAGTGGATTGTTTCAGCAAAGGTCAAAACCTTTCGGTGCATTGAATTTTGTTCCAATAGCTGTTCCTCTATTGAACACCCATCTTCACGCTTCATAAAAGAGACATTTTTCAATGTTCCTAAACCCATTTCATGACAGCGATTGTGAATGATATAATAATAAATCTATTGAGCACCTATCTTCACGCTTCATAAAGGAAACATTTTTCAATGTTCCTAAACCCATTTCACGACGGCGATTGTGAATGATATAATAATAAATCTATTGAGCACCCATCTTCACGCTTCATAAAGGAGACATTTCTCAATGTTCCTAAACCCATTTCATGACAGCGATTGTGAATGGTATAATAATAAATCTATTGAGCATCTCTTTTACGCTTCATAAAGGAGCAAGCCGGTACCATTACTATATTTGCCAGTTCGTGGGGTGTTGTGACAGTCCTCTCCACAATGTTGTGACAGGTCCCTTTGTCCGTTCCCTTTGTCCGTTGTGACAGTCCTTGGCACTTGAGGTTGTTCATTAGAGGCGTTTGTAGTCCTTATCGGATACAATTTCTATTCATACATTCATTGCGTTTGTGATGTGCAAGTCAGTGATTTTGATTGATGCAACATGGGACCGATTTAAAATGAGAAAATCTTACGGTCTTTAGGATTCTCATTCAATATGGATAACGCTAGATTATCATTATAAATAAACACATTATCTCATTGAGATAAGAGTTATCTACCCAATGTTATCAATAATGATAACATTGTAAAGCGTAACTACGATGAATTCATTAATCTTTTTATACTTTGATTGAAATTATGTCTATTAATACCGATTTTTTTGAGCTAATTCTGTTTGGTTGATAGCTAATAGATTTTCAAAATCAAGACGCGAAGCTAGAATGAAAAACACCTTAAGGTCATATCCATTTAAATCACTTTCTGCCAGTATAGCCATTGGGTGTTGAGCTATGACTATCCATGCCTTTGCAAAACCGTTGTGCCTTTTAAGTACAATATAAGCAACAAAACCACCCATAGCATAAATGCGGATCAGAGCCTAAAATGAACGCTGTGGGTAATTGTTATCGGTCATCATCGGGGTGTTTACACCCCGATCTTTTGACAGAAAGATTTGTTTTAAGATGTTTGCATCTTTTTTAGTGGGTTGTTTATTGGGGAGCAATCATCTTTTTAGGATCAACTAATCGGTCATAATCCTCTACAAAAACGCCTGCTTTTAATGCTTCGGTGCGCAAAGTTGTATCATTTTTATGCGCTGCTTTGGCAATTTCAGCAGCTTTTTCATAGCCAATTTCTGGTGCAAGAGCTGTGACTAACATGAGTGAGCGCTCCATGAGTGAGTGAATATGAACACGATTGGCTCGTAATCCTTGAATGCAATGCATATCAAAAGAACGCATGCAATCACCAAGAAGGGTAATTGATTGTAAAACGTTATAGCCAATAACAGGTTTATAAACGTTGAGTTCAAAATGTCCTTGGCTTGCGGCAAAGGTTACGCTGGTGTGATTACCAAAAACTTGGCATGCGACCATGGTTAAGGCTTCACATTGCGTGGGGTTGACTTTGCCGGGCATAATAGAAGAGCCTGGTTCATTTTCAGGAAGACTGAGTTCCCCTAAACCGGAACGTGGACCAGAGCCTAAAAACCGAATGTCATTGGCAATTTTAAACAGATCAGCAGCGAGAGCATTCAAGCTCCCGTGGAAATGCGCAAGGGCACCATGATGGGCAAGTGCTTCAAATTTATTGCTGGCAGTTTGGAACGTTATTTCTGTGAGAGTGCTCACTGTTTGCGCAAAAGCAACGTCAAAACCTTTTGGCGCATTCAGCCCTGTGCCAACAGCCGTACCACCTTGAGCAAGCATTTGGACATCGGTTAGAGCATTTTCAATACGCTGAAAATTGGCTTCTAATGCGGCACGATAGCCTGAAAATTCTTGCCCTAAGGTTAAAGGGGTTGCATCTTGCGTATGGGTGCGGCCGATTTTAATGATATCTGCAAATTCTTGCTCTTTTTGTTTTAATGTCGCAATAAGAGCTTCAAGGATTGGCAGTAAGTGTTGGCGTGTTTGCAACGTGGTGGCAATGTGAAGCGCCGTGGGAAAGGAATCGTTCGATGATTGGCTCATATTGACATGGTCATTGGGATGAACTGGTTTTTTGCTTCCAAGTTTTCCTCCCAAAATCTTACTAGCACGATTAGCAATGACTTCATTGACATTCATATTGCTTTGTGTGCCAGAACCTGTTTGCCAGACGGACAGTGGAAAATGCGTATCAAAATCGCCAGCAAGCACTTCATCAGCGGCGGCAATAATTGCTTTTCCAATATTTTCTGGTAGTTTTCCTTTGCCCATATTTACAATCGCTGCTGCTTTTTTGACAAGGACTAAGGCATAGATGATGGCAAGAGGCTGCTTTTCACTGCCAATATTAAAATTATGCAGAGAACGTTCAGTTTGTGCGCCCCAATAACGATCTTGACGTACCGAAATCGTTCCAAAGCTATCCGTTTCCTGACGTGTTTCAACCATGATAAGATCCTTTTTTGTTCACGGGTTCTCAAAAAAGATAGATAACGCGAAAGTGCAATAAGAGGCAAGACTTTGAAGCTTCATTTAGAGAAATTATTTTTATGGCTATTCTTGACATTGAGAGATGCCGATTTTATATCTAACACATGCTAGCACTCGTAATTTGAGAGTGCTAGCAAGAACTTTTAAGATTAATTCAATTATGTTCAGTTTTAAGGATTTAAAACATGGCTAATATACAATTCCGCCCACTTCACGACCGTGTCGTTGTCCGTCGGGTTGAATCTGAAAATAAAACGGCTGGTGGGATTATCATCCCTGATACAGCAAAAGAAAAACCCCAAGAAGGCGAAGTGATTGCTGTTGGCAATGGCGCTCTCGATGATAACGGAAAGCGCGTGCCTTTAGAAGTCAAAACAGGAGACCGTATTTTGTTTGGAAAATGGTCTGGAACTGAAGTCAAGATTAATGGGGAAGACCTCCTCATCATGAAAGAATCTGACATTATGGGAATTATGGGCTAATTGAAGCACTTAGTTTTTCATTGTGTACTATTTTGAGAAAACTCCAAGGAGAAATTAAATGGCTGCTAAAGAAGTCAAATTTGGCCGTGAAGCGCGTGAGCGTTTGTTGCGCGGTGTCGACATCCTTGCTAATGCTGTTAAGGTGACACTCGGCCCTAAAGGTCGCAATGTGGTGATTGATAAATCATTCGGTGCGCCTCGTATCACAAAAGATGGTGTATCCGTTGCAAAGGAAATCGAACTGGAAGATAAGTTCGAAAATATGGGTGCACAAATGTTGCGCGAAGTTGCTTCTAAAACCAATGATATCGCTGGTGATGGAACAACAACAGCAACTGTTTTAGGACAAGCTATTGTGCAAGAAGGTGTTAAAGCTGTTGCTGCGGGCATGAACCCAATGGATCTTAAACGTGGGATTGATGCTGCTGTTGAAGAAGTGGTGGCAAACCTCTTCAAAAAAGCAAAAAAAATCCAAACTTCAGCAGAAATTGCACAGGTGGGAACAATTTCCGCTAATGGCGCTGCTGAAATCGGTAAAATGATCGCTGATGCTATGGAAAAAGTGGGCAATGAAGGCGTCATTACCGTTGAAGAAGCTAAAACCGCTGAAACGGAATTAGAAGTCGTTGAAGGAATGCAATTTGACCGTGGGTATCTTTCCCCTTATTTTGTCACAAATGCTGAGAAAATGGTCGCTGATCTTGATGATCCTTACATTCTCATTCACGAAAAGAAATTGTCTAATTTGCAATCTCTTCTTCCTGTGCTTGAAGCTGTTGTTCAGTCTGGAAAACCACTTCTCATTATCGCTGAAGATGTGGAAGGTGAAGCTTTGGCAACGCTCGTTGTCAACAAATTGCGTGGTGGTTTGAAAATTGCTGCTGTAAAAGCTCCTGGATTTGGTGACCGTCGTAAAGCAATGTTAGAGGATATCGCTATCTTGACATCCGGACAGGTTATTTCTGAAGATGTGGGCATTAAACTTGAAAATGTCACTTTGGATATGCTTGGACGTGCAAAGAAAGTGAATATTTCTAAAGAAAACACCACCATTATTGATGGTGCTGGACAAAAGGCTGAAATTACTGCTCGCGTCAATCAAATCAAGGCTCAGATTGAAGAAACAACTTCTGACTATGACCGTGAAAAATTGCAAGAAAGACTTGCTAAACTCGCTGGTGGTGTTGCTGTTATCCGTGTGGGTGGTGCAACAGAAGTTGAAGTGAAAGAAAAGAAAGACCGTGTTGATGAT
This sequence comes from Bartonella sp. CM86QHHN, assembly GCF_042194695.1. NCBI lineage: Bacteria > Pseudomonadati > Pseudomonadota > Alphaproteobacteria > Hyphomicrobiales > Bartonellaceae > Bartonella > Bartonella sp. CM86QHHN. Next base: position 55,434 of record NZ_JBHIND010000077.1, on the reverse strand, counting down.
GCTTTGAATGCAACACGTGCTGCTGTTGAAGAAGGTATTGTTGCTGGTGGTGGTACCGCATTGTTGCGTGCAGCAAATGCGTTGACCGTTAAGGGAAGTAATCCTGACCAAGAAGCTGGTATTAGTATCGTTCGTCGTGCTCTACAAGCACCAGCGCGCCAGATTGCAAGCAATGCTGGTGAAGAAGCCGCTATTATTGTGGGCAAAGTGCTGGAAAATAATGCTGACACTTATGGTTACAATACCGCAACTGGTGAATTCGGTGATTTGATTGCTTTGGGAATTGTTGATCCTGTGAAAGTTGTGCGCTCTGCTCTTCAGAATGCGGCTTCAATTGCGAGCCTTCTGATCACAACAGAAGCAATGGTTGCTGAAGTTCCAAAGAAAGATACACCAATGCCTCCGATGCCTGCTGGTGGAATGGGTGGAATGGGCGGAATGGATTTCTAAGCTCTTATTCCTAGACGTAATAAAGAAACGGGTCTTCTGTGCCCGTTTTTTTTATGCTTTTTCACGTTTCATACAGTTTTTCCTTTTATGATAGTTTCTTTATCTTATAGGATTGTTCTATTCTCCACTGGTTGATCTACCGTCATTGTGAATGAATCTCACTCTTAATCCATAGCTTTTTCTCTTGTTTTTATGAAATGTTTCTATTGTGCGGGGATCGTGGTTTCCTTTGAAAATATTGTGCTAATAAAAATATAACTATTTGATTTATAATCATTTATTCCTAATACAGTTCTGTTTTTTCATTTCAGGTTTATGCATGCATCGTTAAAAAATCCTGTGTTTGTGCTTCATAAGGTGAGAGGTCACTACGGTTTTTATGAACCAACGCAATCATTAAAAGTCAGTAGTTAAAAAGAGTCAGTAGTTAAGAGTTAGTACCTATTGAGCGTTGGAAAGACAGAGTTGAAAAGAGCATGATGGGGCTGGTTTGTTTTTTTATGAATAAGATGCTGGTATTTCAAGCTTTTGCATAGGAGAATAAGCATCTCTCTGTTTCGTTGATCTCTGAAATGGGGAGACTGCTCCATTTGAGAAGCTTAAAGATAAAAGCTAATTTTTTGCCTTGCTCTCATCTTTTTTTCGGTAAGCTCATCACCTAAACTGGAGTCAAACCCATGTTGTTATACTCAAGTTCTGTTTGTTGCCTATATTGTGACAGAAAATTCTTGAGTGGGGAGCAATTTTTGAACTAAGGGGACCATGACAGGTAGCCGAAAAAAATCATGACAGACAGTAGGCGTGCTTATTTTAGAATTTTTAATGCTTCTGATGATAAAGGCACGCGAAATTCTGTTGTAGCCTCATGCCTTCTTTTCATATTTTCGAGCCAAGGATTTTCCATATATTCTCTTCAACTTGACCTTTATGCATAGAACATAAGGGAATTGGGAGGGTGGAAATTGGGAGGCAGGGAATTGAGAGGCAGGGCATTGGGAAGGTGAGAGGAGCCGGCTTGCTTTTTTATTCAACGTAAAGATGAGAGGCTTTATGTAAGGCTACCATTACATTGCTTGTTTATGCACTTCTTTAAAAGAAATGTCTTTTAATACAAATTCTTGGCAATGCTATTTATGAAGAGTATAAAATCATTTGGATATCAATAGTTTATTAAAAAAATGTATGTTGGTATGATCCTTTTCTTATGTTACCAAAGTTGCTGACTTACGCGTTGGTTAAAAATCTCTCTTCATACCCCTAAATTCATTTCATGAAAGTGTTTGTGAAGAGTGTATAAAAATTTCTCGTGAGACATGAAAAATCATCAATAAAATCTCCATGTTTTCAAAAAATAACGAATGGCTTTTTATATTTAAAAGATTTAACACGTCTCACGTTTTTTATTTATTTTAGAGCTGAATATTCGATTTTTGTGTAAAAATACTTCCCAGCACATCTACGATCCGTGAAAAATCAAGTGCTAATAAGAAAATGATGAATATAATCCATTTCGTATAGCGTGACATCATTTTTACACTTTTATACGTTGTGATGATTTCTTGTAGGACTTCTTTTTCCTTTTCTGTAAGCTCTGTTTGTTTTTCCGTTTTTTTTCTAGCCATGTTTCCACCCACACATGTGTTCCCCTTGTTTGTTATGCTTTAAAATATCTCTTGCGAGATTTGAACTGATGATATTGAGATCTTTGTTGTCTAAATAAATGGGCATCCAACCAACGCAAGAAAAAGGCTCATTGATTGTTTTTATCGCGCAACCAGTGAGTAAGAGCAGCGCGTACATCAGCATCACTTTTTTGATTAATTTCATTTTCCACCTCTAGCCGTGTTGTTGATGACTTTAGCGTTTTTTCTATTTGCTTTTGTTGTTCAACCTTCTTTCCAAGAGTGAAAGCTTTTGCTAAAGCGATAAAAAAAGCGGTCAGAGCCGCTCCTGTTATCATCAGATTTTTTTTCAACCACCACATCATAAGCGCTGCTCCCGAAACCGTTTTGCCACAAAGAAAATGCCAACGCAGGCGGCTAAAACCATAATGGTTGCTAATGCCCATTGGATGGGACCATTGCCTGCCAATAAGCCCCCAAGTCCAGAAAAAGAACCAATAATCGGTGTAAGCGCTTCTGCTTTGAAAAATCCCATTGGAGCTTGCGTTTCTACAGTTTGGTAGTTGGGAGAAACATAAGCCCCTTTTGCCCATAATCCCGATTCTGCTGCACGACGGTGCACTAAACCGTGAAGACGTTTTCCTCCTGCTTTAGTCCACTTTTGTAACTCAGCAGGGACGGCTTCATATTCGCCATTATTGAGTTTTTTGAGCAGGGTCGAATTACAAAAAGCCGATGTTCCTATATTATAGCAAAACGATACGAGCGCGGCGAATTGTTCATCCGTTAAAGAAACCGTCACATGTTTTTCAACGGTATTTTCAAATTGTCTTAAATCTTGAGAAAGAACTTCTTCTGCTTGTTTTTCAGTAATGATCATGCCCTTGTGAACGAACGGTTTGCCAGCCGCGCTGGTATGACCATAGCCAATTGTCCACACCCCGATGGCATCTTTATAGGCTTGTAAACGCAATCCTTCCCATTGTTTAATGAGCGCAAGCCCTGCTGATGATATTTTTCTCATTTGCTTCTCCATAAAATAAAGCCTCACGTTAACGTGAGGCTGGTTGACAGATTAAAAATGAATTTTTTCACGCTTCAAAAACAGAAGAGATGTGAAACTTTTATGAAATCAAAAGGTTGGTTATGACATCTTAGGGAATGGGGGAATGGTTGGTCAAAAGGGATAATAGTTGGGTAAGTGGAATAATGGCTGGGCAAGAGGAGTAATAGTTGGGCTGGTGTTTTCCGTTAAGAGAGGTTGTAGATTTTAAGAGCTTGTCCTGGTGTTTTTGATGGAGCCTTCTTGGGGTGCGGGAAGCTGTTTGGTTGATGCACGATAAGCGTGATCTATTGCGGTTGTGTTCGTCGTATGGCATTGATGTGGGGGGCTTGAGATACGAAGTGGTTACTCTCAGAAAAACAAGACATATGCTTTTACTGAAGACGAAAGCATTAAATATTTTATGTATCAAGCGTTTTGCTTATCCAAAGAGTCTCATTATTACACAGAGCTTTGGGCTAACAAGAGCTGTGGAATTTTGATACAATTTTAAGAGGGGCTGGTTTTTATAGGACAATGGTGCTTTTTCCCTTTAAGGGAAAAGTTGTTTGCTATTTTTGTTTTATGAGCGCAAAAGCTGGTTTGCTTAGAGAAATCTTAGCCGTAAAGCAGCCTCTCTTCGTTCTTTGATGAATAGGAATATGGAAAAAGCCTCAATTACATCGTTAAAGATTTGTATTCAGTGAGCCTTTTTTGGTGGGAGGAAACGGAAACAGTTTTTCCCTCTGTTTCTCTTAAGTTTTTTTCAAATCTCTCCCTCAGGGTTTCGCCTTTTTTGTTGACTGTTTCATGTTCAGCATCGGGATTGGCTTTTAAATAGTGTTCTAGACGTCTTCTTCCTTGTGTGTGTTTATAAAAAGTGGTTGGAAGATAGGAATCTAACTTTTCAGCAGATAAAGATGAATTGGGTTCACATAATACACCCTTAACATTATCTTTGTGCAATCTTGCTAATTTATCAGATTCAAGATGAAGCTTTTTGGCAAGGCTTAAGCTGAACATCCCGCATTCAGAAGAGCTTCGCTGAATATCCATTTCTGCCGTGGTAAAAGAATAAGGAGGCAGTTGAAGACATTGAAGGGTTTGATTTATTTTTATCCCTAGTTTGCAAGCCGTGATATTCTGAAAGGTTGTAGGTTCAAGCATAATCAAAGAGATTTTGTCATCAACTTTTTTATAATCAAGGACGGCAAAGTGGATTTTGCTTCCCGAATTGACTATAAATCGGGCAGATTTTGCGTCGCTCTCAACGACTTCTTTTAGTGCGTGCGAAAACTCTTCTGCTGTAAGAGCCAATTTGAGATTCATTTCTGGATATTTGCTGTTTGCTTTTTCTACGAGAGCCGGCATCAATCTAATATCTGTGTTTTCATAATAAGAGTTAATCCAACGGCCGGTGACAAGATCTCTCTCTAAGCCTGTAATAATATCTTTTAATTCGTCAGAACTCGGTGCAACATGTTCTTCTTCTGTTTGGATGGAACTTTGCATTAAACGTGCAATAAGGTCTTCTAAAGATTCATTTGCACTTGTTCCTTCTGGTGTTTGTGAGGAATGAGGGAGGGAAGGATCTTGTGGCTTCATAATCTTAGCCTCTATATTGATGATCGATAAATGATATTATTTCTTCAATTTTGGCTAAACAATGTTTGCAGGAAAGATTTTTATCTAAAAAAAACAAAGAGATGAAATCATCTTTATTTAAAAAAATTGTTACGAAAGACAAAACCCCACGCTTTTCAGAGTCAAAGGTAAGGTATCTTTTTATCTTTTAAGAGATCACGTCGCTTACTGTTTGCATCTTTACCTCAAAAGAAGATTTGCTAACAGCAACTTATATCTTACCGTAAAGCCGCAGAGCTTCATTCTTTGTGGATGTGGAATATGGCTATGGCCAAAACGCTTATTACATCATTAGAGATTTGTATTCTGTGGCTCTTTTTCTGTGTTGTGAAACGGAAACAGTTTTTCCCTCTGTTGCTACCAAGCTTCTCTCAAACCTCTCGTTTAGGGTTTCGCCTTTTTTGTTTACTTTCTCCTGTGCTGCTTCTGGATTGGCTTTTAGATATTCCCCAAGACGTCTTCTGCCTTGCACGTGTTTGTATAAACGAGCTGGAAGATATGGATCTAATTTTTCAGCAGGTAAAGGCGTGTCTGGTTCACATAACACACCCTTAATATTATCTTTGTGCAGTCTTTCTAATTTTTGAGCTTCGAGATAAAGCTTTTTGGCAAGGCTTAAGCTGAACATCCCACATTCAGAGGAGCTTCGTTGAATATCCATTTCTACTATGGCAAAATGAATATTCGGAAATTGGTGATGTTCAATGGATTGTCGCGTCCTTAATGCAAGTAATGCGGGAAGCGTGTCACGCAGTAAGGTCGGTTCAAAAAAGATCAAAGATGTTTTATTATCAATGGTTTGATGATCGACAACCGCAAAATGAATTCCCCTATCCTGTGCGTTAACGATCAGCCTAGAAGATTTTATGCCCTTTTCGAGCGTTTCTTTGAGTGCAAGGGCAAAGCCGTCAGGGGGGCTTGTAAGTTTGAGATTCATCTCTGGATATTTACGATTTGCTTGATCGACCAAGGCTGGCATCATGTACAGATCTAGAATATCATAATAATTTTTGATCCAACTGCCAGCGGCATTATGCTTTTCTAAACCGGCAATAATATCTTTTAATTCCGCACGATTAAAAGGGGTGTTTTTTATTTTTTCAATGTTAAGCCGTTCTAAATGTGCAGTAAGAGTGTCTAATGATGCATTTGCATGCGCTCCTTCAGGTGCACTGGCTCCTTCTGGGGTTTGTGAGGAATGAGGTGGGGGAGAATCTTGTGGCTTCATAATCTTAGCCTCCATGTTGATGATCGATAGGTGATATTATTTCTTCAATTCTGGCTAAACAATGTTTTGAAAAACAAGCCTTTGCATCTTGAAAGGTGAGGCGATGAGAGCATAATGATGTCGTTTTCATATTTTTATGCGTGTATTGCTCATCATTGCTGTGATGTATGATATTGGTATTTTATGGGGGGATTATTAGGGCGTTCTATTGGGAGCCCTTATTGAATACCACTTGTTTTGAAAATCTCAAAATTATGGGGCTGTTGGTGATGCAAATTGTGTAATGCAAAAGAAAACAGTCAGAAAAGGACGAAAGACACATTCAAACCGTAAAGTTTTAAACATTGTCGCGAAACACACTGTTTTATAACAGTCTATAATAACTTATAATAGTCTATGATAATGCGAAAATTTTACGATGAAATCTGGACGCAGAAAACCCCTTACCGCACCTGTCATTAAATACGATTTTTCATATTCTGTCAACCGCAAAACGATTATTTTTCCTCCTTTATCGCGGGAAAAAATCTACAGAAAAAAGCTCATTCATTAGCTATGCAGCAAAATATCTTGTTTTAATGGAAAAGTTTTTGATGTGGCAAAAAACATTTTCTCCTTTGAGAAAGGAGGGGACAAGATGAAGGGAGAATTGTGGTTTTGAAATCCGTGGTATTTTATTGATGAAATTGGGAAGGCGGTGGTTGGAAGGTGTTGCGGGGGCAAAGCTTTAGGTATTGCGCAGGGGGTGTTCCGAGGGGAATGACGAGGTGGGGGGCTCGTGGGTGCTTAGAGGCGTGATGGCTCTTCGAGTGGCTGTTGGGGTCTCTAAAGGTTTCTGTATAAAGATTTATTGAGTAAATGCTTTTTCTCCTTTGAGAAAGGCGGGGACAAGATGAAGGGAGAATTGTGGTTTTGAAATCCGTGGTATTTTATTGATGAAATTGGGAAGGCGGTGATTGGAAGGTGTTGTGGGGCAAAGCTTTAGGTGTTGGCGATTTGTGCGGGTGAATTGGGGCTATGCTGGCTGTCGTATTAGTGGTGATGTGATGGGAGGGTTATCGGTGCAGTTGTTGATGAGGGAGGAGATTGTTGGTAGGGGCTTTTTCTTTCGTTTAAGGGATGATGCTTTTAATTGTGTCAAAAAATAACGGGTTATTTTAATGATAAGTTATTGATTTATAGTGGATATTTTATCGTTATTTAGTCTTGAATGAGAAATCCAGATTATGCTGAAATAAAAGCCATAGCTCTTGTCCGTCATAAGATCAGAAGAGCCATATAGAATTGTACAAGAAAAGACGTAAAATGACGATAATGAATTGTCTGAAGAGCTAAGGATGTCGTGATATTGGAGGAAGCGTATGATGAGGGTGGTTTGTTACAATGGGGGGTAGAGGGAAGAATGTTGCTGTTTTAAAGAGGGGGCAATATTTATCCTGCCCATGCCGTGAATATGCCGTGAAATATTGTCCTTTGAGGCATGGATTAAGTGAGGCATGGGTAGATATAAGGTTAAGTCTCTTTGACAGTTGAAGTATTTTTTTAAAGGGCGTGGTGGATATTTTTAAGCTTGTTTGTTGTGCGCTTTAAGCTTGTTAACCCATGAAATTTTATGAAAGGGCAAGCTCAGTGGATCTCAAGTGTCATTTGCCAAAAGGGGGCTTTACAAAGGCGCTGGTTATAAAGAGGCATGTTATAAAAGGAGGGGGAGAATCTTTATCCTGTGAGGGGGAGGAAATGATGGGTGTTTTAGCCAAGGCTCTTTTGGGTAGAACTGTCAAAATGTTTATAAAGGGCATCAAGAATAATACGCAACGAACCAACAAGATTAGGCAGCGGTTGATCTTCTATAACAAGATAGTGTAATGCCGCATGAAAGTTGTGTTGACGATGTAGATATTGTGCTTCTTTAATCGCTTCTTGCATAGCTTCATAGTGTTCGGTTGCTCTTTGGACCCATTGCTTTTTTGCTTTCTCATCTGATGCGCTGTGCGTAAAACCATCATAATAACCGTTTGGTAAACCTTTTGCACATAAATAGTCGTTTCTAATTTGCAAGTATTGTTGCGCCGTGTCATATTGCTCTTTACTGATGCCTGATGAAACCTCTTTATAGCCAAGCAAACAAAGACGCCCAATATAGGTTCCGACAAGCGGATTTTTCGCTTCTTCGAGGCTTAAACCAAAGTGTTTTGCACGCATTTCAATCGCAGATTGAAGCGCAGATTCGCTGGAATTTTGGGCACGTGAAATACAGCTATTGGGCTCTCGCTTTCCTGTTATTTTCGATCTACCGCGTTTTTTACGTATTTTCATGAACTTAACCATTTGAATGAAAAAGAAACTGTCTGTTGATGGGGGACAGTGATGTAAAAAGCACTTGGCGCAAATATTGGGGGGAGCAAATACTTAAGAGGGGGAAAATACTTAAAAGGAGGAAAATACTGGGAGAGTGAGCAAATACTGGGAAATATCAGCCGTTACAGATCAAAAAACAAACGATACTAAAGGCGTTTTAAATGCAAAGAAAAGCAACGGTGTGGGGCGAAAAAATCATCTTTAAAGTGTTTCTTACCTTTTTTATCTTATCCCTATCAGTCTTATCTTCCGCCCCTATCATGCTTATTTTTTTATTGCTAGCGGATTATTTGCTTTCTAAATATTTCTTAACTGTTCTTGAGAAGTTGAAGGAAAATTTTTGTCAAATGTGAATGAAAAAATAACAATGGATTTCAAGGGCATGTCATCGTCTTTCTAATAGGAAGTTTTTTCTAATGGGATTATTTGTCTCTTTTTTCACGAGCGCTTTGTGGAAATTTTTCAATTCCACTTTTGAAAGGTCATTGTTTTCTTAAGTTGGAAGCTTTTTATTTGGGTTCTCTTATTTTTTTGTTGTTGGGCGCTTTCCCAAGATATTTGATATACATCACGCTGTTAAGCATACTTTTATCCTTTATAGGAGATATATTGTCTTCTGTTGAGTGGCAGAGAGCGGCAAAAAGCAAACCTCCGCATTCTATTATAATAGCATAAGATGCCCTATATTTTCAAATAAAATATCGTTTATCGGCTTAAAATAAACTGTGAATGATCTCGCTATTTTGTTTGGTGTATCCTTTGTAAGTATCCTTTATAGAGTATAAATTTCCGTTTTAATGGATCTTATTATAAAACGAGGGGATGTCGTTTAAAGGACGGAATGCATTATCGAAAGAAGCTGTTTTTATAAGAAGAAAATGCCTTTATAAAAGATGCTTTTATAGGAGATGCCTTGATGAATGTAGGGGCTGTACAAATGTGGGGGCTGTGAGATATTTCATCTTTAATGAAGGATTTTTAAAATGAAGCCTTTTTGATTAAGAAGCTTTCAAATGAGGATTAAGGTTGTTTGTTGCACGCTTTTCATACTGGATAATCGGTTGCGTGTTTGACTTTGTTTTGTGTTGCTTTTTAAAGAGCCATGTCTTAGGGCTCTCTTTTGCCCATTTTGCAAGGGTGCTCATGAAGGGTATAACGATAAAGTCCCCAATGAAATCCATACAAAGTTTGAATAATATAAAATCTATTGCACACTTCCATTTTTACGCTTGTGAAGAAGAAAGTCCGTAGCATCACACATTTTGCCAGCTCTCATGGTTGCGGACAGCTCTTGGCATTTGAGACGCTTCCTTAGAGGCATTTATCATCCTTTCTTAATGTTTTACTCTATACGGCTCTTTCTGCTTGTAACGCGCAAGAGACATGGTTTGGGTTGATTTAATATGGAATAGGTTTGGAATAAGACAATCCTACGGTATTTAGGGTTCTCATTTAATATGAAAAACAATAAATTGTTATAAATCAGTGTATTGTTTGTAAACTTTACACATCAGATATTTCTTAGATTGAATATTTTTGCTTGTTGAGTTTTGTGAAACATTGTCTTTTGAAGTGTGGGTAATAGATAAGAGGACACAATGGCGTTTGTGCTTGTAAGGCTGAGGAATTGTATGTTGTCACGTATGAGGAATTTTAAAAATAGACTTAAAGGGTCTTATAGCGCGTGTTTCATGGTGAAAAGAGTGCTAGATAAACCGGTTTTGCTGGTTACATGTTCTCAAAGAGTGAGTGGGCATGTTAGAAGTGAGAAAATATCCGTATGATCGAAGATAAATCACAACACCAATCTGCCCATAAGGGAAATACGGCTTTTGCGTCACAGCCCGTGTTAAATCAGTGTGCGGTTTTCAAAAAATGGACGGCTCTCTCAAGAAAAGATTACGTCATCATTTTGTGTTTGGCTATCTTCTTGTTGGTGCTTTTTGCCGCGACTGTCTATATGAATCCTTTGGAGTTTTTTCACGTTATATCCAAAGAACAGTTTCAAGCACTGGGACAAATGGAACAAGGAGATCTTCGAAAAATGATTAAGGAGATCTTGAAACAGCCTTTTGAAAATAATCCTGCAATCGTGTTTTTGCGTGATGCGGGATGGAATAGTGTTTGGGCTTTTTTATGTCTTTTGCCGCAAATGATTTTTGGTGTTCTTGTGGTGTTCTTTCCACTCTTTTTTGTCTTTAACGCTATCTCTAAACGGGAGGTGAAGGAAATGATGAATCTGTGGGATACATTGCCAGAGCAGCAACAGCTAGACAACCAATCTCTCAACAAAACACAATAGGGAAACAAGTGGCTGCTTCTTTTATAAGTACTTTTGTAATTTTGACCACAGTATGGTGGAGTACTGTCATGTTTCTCGGGGAGATCATGATACTTTTTTCTACTCTGATGACAATCTTGGTACTTTATTATTCTTTGATAAAACGGACAATATTGTTGTGTGGGATGCGGCGGAAATTAAAAAAGGGTGCATTACAGAATTTGGGGCATAATCAGAAAGTCAGCATAGGACAAAATACAGTTTGTGCAATAAAGTTCAGTCCCCTTTCTTTTCAAGAATCTTTGGAACTTTCGAGAAAAGATTATTGTATCATCTTTTTTCTAGCTTTCATTGTGATTGTGGTTTTCGCAGTTTTGCTCGCTTTTTTTGCTTTTCTTCCAAAATCTGTGATTTTTTTACACAATTATATGCCTCTATTGTTTAAGGTTGGCGTTTTTGGCATGCAGCTGCTGTTTTGGTTTTGTGCGTGTATTGTTGTCGCTTTACCTGTCATTTTAATCTTCCATAGTTTCCTTCATTATGGCGTGAAAAAAACAATAAAGAAATTAGAAATGGTTGCTTGAGAAGAGAATAAAAATGATGATTTCACATCAATGCGATAGGGGAAACACGTGACTATTGTTATAAAATTTTTGGCTTTTTTAGGGTTCACCATCATTGCCATTGTAATGTTTATGGTTATGATCCGGCTTCCTTACCGGTTGATCAAGCATATGAGGTTATCTTTTAAACTCTCTCAAGACTTGAAAAAGAGTACAACACAAAAAAAGCAAGCCATACAACAATTGTGCAATGATCTGGGAGAAATGAAGAGACACAATCTCGCCCATAAGACCCTTGATGCGACAATGCGCTTTCTTAACTTCAAAGAATTTCTGCCTCTTTCTTCAAAAGAATGTAAAATAATCTTTTTTATCTTTATCCTCTTTACTGTTTTGCAATCTGCTTTCTTTGTCGCAAATTTGGTATGGTGGAAAAATGATAGTGTTGCCTTTATCATGCAGCTGTTGAGCATTCTATGGTTTGGGCTTCTTCTCTTTTTTCCGATCATTGGGATCATGTGTATAAAATTAACGAGAAAATTGAACAAAAAACTTCAACAATTGAAAGAAGCAATACAACAACGCGATCAGGCAATTCGTATGAAGAATGGGCGTGGAGGATAAAATGACCAGTAGTCTTATAACATTAATAGCCATTTCTTTCCTGTTCTGTACGCTCTTAAGTGTTTTAATGTGGGCGCCAATCGTTGTCATTTATTACCTGTTTATCAAGCGTGCGCGGTTGTATTGCCGCGTGAAAAAGGAACTGAAATGCGTGCTGAATGAACGCGATATCGCCTTAAAACAGATCTCTCAAAAATAAAAAACAGCTTTCTCTTGTTTGGCAAGACTATAAAAAAATATGCTATCTTTCTACGGTCATAGTGACAGCTCCAACGGTTATAACTGTTGTCGTTAAGATATGGAGAGGGCAGGACTTTGTTTCTCTTGTCGTATTCGAGCCACTGGCATGGCTGCTTGCCTGTACTTTTTTATTCTTACCGATTGTTTTTATTATGCGTTTTATCGTGACACGTCAGTTGAACAAAATGATACGGCAATTAGAAGAAGAGGTTGAGCAGAAAGGAGCTCTCCCATCATATTATACGATGTGAGTGAGGGGAAAGTGAGCGAGGGGAAAAAGTGAAGAGAGGCTTTTGCTTGAGCCTTGCTTTTGACTTGTTCATTAAGGAGCATGGGGTGCACTTCTCGTTTTATGCCTTTTTATATTTGTGTCGTGTTTTTTAAAAGAATTGAGGCTCTTGCTTGAGTGGGATTCTTGCTTGAGTAGGGCTTTTGCGAGCTTTTAAGGGGGGAAAGTGAAGAGAGGCTGCTCTTGGACTTTACTTGCTGTTTCTGTTCTCTTAAAGAGAGAAAATCTTGTAACTTATTTTCTTTTTATCAAGCATAAAAATGTGTTTTACCAAGCGATATTGAGAGCGAAAAATCTATACTTAAAGCAAAAGATATTTTGGTGTTTGGGGAAGAAAAGCCCATTTTTTGCAGGTGGAGAGGCAAGACGCAAAGAGAAGGTGAGCCAAAAGCACACGTTTTGCTCCATAGAAAGTGTAACAGTGCTTTTAAAGAGCCTGGGGTAGAGGGGGAAAATTGAAAGAAAAGAGGGACATCTATTTATTTACGAGACCGTTATTTATTTACGAGACCGTGAAGGACAGTTTCTCTCTCTGGATGAAAAAGGTTTTGTGCAATTTGATTATGGAATTGTGAGAGGCGCTGGTATCCATGCGGCGGCTTGCCAAATGATTAATCCTTATCATTTTGGGGCTTTATCATTTTGGGGGGGGCCAGATTGACAACGAGGCTTTGAGGCAAAGGGGTGGATTTTAAGGCAAAGGGATTGGAAATTTTTTGAGGAAGAGGTAAGCGTAGGGCGTTTACGTCGTGTGCTTGAGAAAGCTTTAGATGAGGCAATGACTGAGGTTTGATCTGGGACTGAGGTTGATCTTGGCCGCGTGCTTGGCTTTCAAGATGGGGGCACCACCTTGGGGATAGGGGGGGTGGCTTGTAAGTGCCTCACGTATAGTGCTTCATGTATAAGCGCGTATAGGGCAAATGAATAAAATACGTAGAGGGGATTTATAGTGCTTGCATTACTCTGAGAAGGGTGCTAAGCGAATTTACCGCGCTGGTGGCGTGCTATCAAATATTGAAGAGTGGGAATTTTAGAAGTGGGGGAGTATCCGTATGATCGAAGATAAATCACAACACCAATCTGCCCATAAGGGAGATAAGGCTTTTGTATCGCAGCCAGTGTTGGATCAATCGGCAACTTTCAAAAAATGGATGATGCTTTCAACAGGCGATTATATCATCATTTGTTGTTTGGCTATCCTCTTGTTGGTGCTTTTTTCCGCGTCTGCCTATATGACCCCTTTGGAATTTTTTCACGTTATATCCAAGGAACAGTTCCAAGCACTGGGACAAATGAAACAAGAAAGTCTTCAGGAAAGACTTCAGGAAAGTCTTAAACACCCTTTCCAAAATCCTATAATTCAGCATGTTCTTGATGCGGGGTGGAATAGTGTTTGGGCTTTTTTATGTCTCTTACCGCAAATGATTTTTGGCGTTCTTTTTGGTTTTTGTCCGCTCTTTTTTGTCTTTAACGCCGTATTTAAACGGGATGTGAAGGAAATGATGCTACAATGGGAAACCTTGCCAGAGCAGCAACAGCTAGACAACCAATCTCTTAACAGAAGACAATAGGGGGGGAAAGTGACCGCTTCTTTAATCATTGGAATGTTGACTGCCGTAGGGACGACAATTTTTATTTGTTCTGCAATTTTTATGGTATTCCTTTCTACCGTGGTGACAATCGTTGCACTTTATTATTCGTTGATAAAACGGACAATCTTGTTATTGGTGACGCAGCGAAAATTAAAAAAGGGTGCAGCGCAGAATTTAGGGCATAATCAGGTAGAGGGTAGAGGACAGAGGACAGTTCTTACAACACAGTTGCGTGCCTTTTCTTTTCAAGAATCTTTGCTTCTCTCAAAAAAAGATTATTTTATGATCTTTTCTATCGCCTTCGTTATGGTTGCACTTAGCACAGGTGTTGTCGTTTTTTCAGCTTTTCTTCCAAAATCTGCGGTTTTTTTGCACAATTACGTGCCTATGATAGTGCTTCACATTATTGATTTTGTCATGCGACTGCTGTTTTGGGTCTGGACATGTATTGTTGTTTCTTTACCTGTCATTTTAATTCTCCATAGTTTTCTTCAGTATGGCGTGCAAGAAACAGTAAAGGAATTAGAAACATTTGCTTGAGAAGAAAATAAAAATGATGATTTCACATCAATGCGATAGGGAAAAAAAGGGAGCATTATGATGCAGCATTTGGTTTTTTTAGGGTTCATTATCATTGCCATTTTAATGGTTATGGTTATGGTCAGGTTTCCTTACCTGTTGATCAAATATATCAGGCTATCTTTTAAACTCGCTCAAGGCTTGAAAAAGAGTACGACGCAACAAAAGCAAGCCATACAACAATTGCGCAATGATCGGGGAGAAATGAAAAGACACAATCTCGCCCATAAGACCCTTGATGCGAAAATGCGCTTTCTTAACTTCAAAGAATCTCTGCCTTTTTATTCAAAAGAATGTAAAATAATCTTTTTTATCCTTATTCTCTTTTCTGTTTTGCAATCTGCTTTCTCTATCGCAAATTTTGTATGGTGGAAAAATGATAATGTTGCCTTTATCATGCAGCTGTTGAGCCTTATATGGTTAGGGGTTCTTCTCTTTTTTCCGATCATTGGGATCATGTGCATAAAGTTAACGAGAAAATTGAACAAAATACTTCAACAATTGGAAGAAGCGATACAACAACGCGATCAGGCAATGCGTATGCAGAATGTGGAAGGGGGACAAAATGACGAGTAGTCTTATAACATTAATAGCCATTTCTTTCCTGTGTTTTACGCTCTTAGGTGTTTTAATATGGGCGCCAATCGTTGTCATTTATTACCTGTTTATCAAGCGTGCGAGGCTTTATTGTCGCGTGAAAAAGGAACTGAAATGCGTGTTGAATGAACGCGATATTGCCTTAAAACAGAACTCCCCAAAATAAAAAGCAGCAGAATGTTTGATAAAAAGCAGCTTTCTCTTGTTTGGCAAGACTATAAAAAAATATTCTATCTTTCTACGGTCATGGCGACTGCTCCAATAGTTATAACTGTTGTCGTTAAGATATGGAGAGGGCAGGACTTTGTTTCTCTTGTCGTATTCGAGCCACTGGCATGGCTGCTTGCCTGTACTTTTTTATTCTTACCGATTGTTTTTATTATGCGTTTTATCGTGACCCGTCAGTTGAACAAAATGATACGGCAATTAGAAGAAGAGGTTGAGCAGAAAGGAGCTCCCGTCATATTATACGATGTGAGTGAAGGAAAAGTGAGTGAGGGAAAAGTGAGCGAGGGAAAAGTGAGCGAGGGAAAGTGAGCGAGGGGAAAATGAGCGAGGGGAAAAAGTGAAGAGAGGCTTTTGTTGAGCCTTGCTTTTGACTTGTTCATTAAGGAGCATGGGGTGCACTTCTCGTTTTATGCCTTTTTATATTTGTGTCGTGTTTTTTTAAAGAATTGAGGCTCTTGCTTGAGTTGGTGCTCTTGCTTGAGTGCTGAGAGGAAAGTGAAGAGGGCTTTTATTGAGCCTTGCCTTTGACTTGTTCATTAAGGAGCATGGGGGACACTTCTCGTTTTATGCCTTTTTATATTTGTGTCGTGTTTTGAAAAGAATTGAGGCTCTTGCTTGAGTAGGATTCTTGCTTGAGTGCTGAGGGGAAAGTGAAGAGGGGCTGCTCTTGGACTTTACTTGCTGTTTCTGTTCTCTTAAAGAGAGAAAATCTTGTAACTTATTTTCTTTTTATCAAGCATAAAAATGTGTTTTACCAAGCGATATTGAGAGCGAAAAATCTATACTTAAAGCAAAAGATATTCTGGTGTTTGGGGAAAAAAAGCCCATTTTCTTGCAGGTGGAGAGGCAAGACGCATAGAGAAGGTGAGCCAAAAGCACACGTTTTGCTCCATAGAAAGTGTAACAGTGCTTTTAAAGAGCTTGGGGTGGAGGGGGAAAATTGAAAGAAAAGAGGGACATCTATTTATTTACGAGACCGTTATTTATTTACGAGACCGTGAAGGACAGTTTCTCTCTCTGGATGAAAAAGGTTTTGTGCAATTTGGTTATGGAATTGTGAGAGGCGCTGGTATTCATGCGGCGGCTTGCCAAATGATTAATCCTTATCATTTTAGGGCTTTATCATTTTGGGGGGCCAGATTGACAACGAGGCATTGAGGCAAAGGGGTGGATTTTAAGGCAAAGGGATTGAAATTTCTTGAGGAAGAGGTAAGCGTAAGGCATTTATGCTGTGTACTTGAGGAAGTTTTTGATGAGGGCAATGAATGAGGTTGATCTGGGACTGAGGTTGATCTTGTCTGCGTGCTTGGGCTTTCAATATGGGGGCACCACCTTGGGGAAAGGAAATTGTTCTATCTCTCAAGTGGCTTCTTCTTTACTTGCACACCCTTGTGGTTTTGACATTGCTTGGTGATGTTAACATTTGGCAGCTTTCTCATAAAAGCTTTATGGAAGATGAAAGTTTGGGTTTTGAAAAAAATATCGAAAAAATCAATTTGGGCCGGTTTTGTTGATGATTTAAATCGTCATAAAGACAAAGCAACCTCGTTACGATTTTCTTGCACTCGTTTGCTTCTTCTTTGGAAAGCAGCTTATCTTCCTGAAAATAAAAAGAGCACTTAGAATTTTAGAGTCAGAGACCCAAATTTGTGCAATAGAAGAAGATATTTTTATGAAAATTTGATCGAGGAGAAAAGAGAAGCCTTAAGATAATAGGGGGTACACTGTGAGTGATGAAAACATGATGTTTGAAGTTGATGAAAAAAAAGCACCCCTGATATTGTCTTTATAAAAAATGAGGGATACAAGCGCTTGATATTGATGAACCCTCATTCATTGTGAGGACGAAAGCTTCGGTTCATGAAAATGGCTTAAAAATTGAGACAAATGAGGGGTAAAAAATGAGGGGCAATGGAAAAAATGCACCATTGGATGAAGAGTTACGGTCTTTTTCGCTGGAAGAAGCGTTTTTGACACGCAAAAATTATAAAGTCATCTTTTGCATTGCTTTCATTGTGTCAGCTTTTATAATGGCATTCTTTATGTTTTTTAAGTGGGATTTGACAGGGTGGTGGAATTATATCCTGTTCATTTTAACATTAATATTGGTTTTTATATCAATGCTTCTTTTTGTGCTCATTCCTGTTGCCTTTGTGGTCCGTATCATCTTTACGCGTTTGTTGAAAAAAAAGATTGATAAGTTGGATCAAGAAATCTGGCAGCGAAGAAAAACGGCTTACCAACAAAACAGCGTGTGAAGGGAGGGCAGAAAATGAATACTGGTCTTTATATATTCTCATGCGTTGTAGGAGAGACCTTCTATTCGTGCGATGTTTGAAGTTGATGAAAAAAATGCACCCCTGATATTGTCTTTATAAAAGATGAGGGATACAAACGCTTGATATTGATGAGCTCTCATTCATTGTGAGGACGAAAGCTTCGGTTCATGAAAATGGCTTAGAAATTGAAACAAATGAGGGATAAAAAATGAGGGGCAATGGAAAAAATGCATCATTGGATGAAGAATTACGGTCTTTTTCGCTGGAAGAAGCGTTTTTGACAAGCAAAAATTATAAAGTCATCTTTTGCATTGCTTTCATTGTGGCAGCTTTAAGAACGGCTCTCTTCATACCAATGTGGCTTGAGTGGAAGTTGGCGGGGTGGGAAGGGGATGTCATAACAGTTCTCTTTTGCATCGTGCAGGTTATATTAGATTTAATTTTTGTACTCATTCCTGTTGCCTTTGTGGTCCGTATCATCTTTACGCGTTTGTTGAAAAAAAAGATCGATATGTTGGATCAAGAAATCTGGCAGCGAAGAAAAACCGCTTCTCAACAAAACAGCGCGTGAAGGGCGGGCAGAAAATGAATACTGGTCTTTATATATTCTCATGCGTTGTAGGAGAGACCTTCTATTCGTGCGATGTTTGAAGGTGATGGAAAAAAATGCACCCTTGATATTGTCTTTATAAAAGATGAGGGATACAAGCGCTTGATATTGATGAACCCTCATTCATTGTGAGGACGAAAGCTTCGGTTCATGAAAATGGCTTGAAAATTGAAACAAATGAGGGATAAAAAATGAGGGGCAATGGAAAAAATTCACCATTGGATAAAGAACCACGGACTTTTGCGCTTGAAGAAGCGTTTCTGACACGCAAAAATTATAAAGTCATCTTTTGTATTGCTTTCATTGTGGCAGCTTTAAGAATGGCTCTTCGCTTCGTACCCATGTTGCTTGGGTGGAAGTTGGCGGAGTGGGAAGGGGATGTCGTGGCAGCTCTCTCGTTAATTATGGAGCTTATATCATGGTTTATTTTTTTGTTCATCCCTGTTGCCTTTGTGGTTCGTATCATTTTCACGGTTCTGTTGAAAGAAAAGATCGATATGTTGGAGCAAGCAATCTGGAAGCGGAGAAAAACCGCTTCTCAACAAAACAGCGCATGAAGGGGCGGAGAAAATGATAGATATTAAAATGATGGATATTATTGTTGTACTCTCGTGGGGTGTGGGCTTGACGCTTTTCACGCTGCTTTCTGCCGTGGTCATGATGTTTATTTGGGCATTGTATTACTCTACTTTCAAGCGGGTGAGGCTGTATTGCCAAGTGACAAAAGAATTAAGCCGCGTGCTTGAACAACCTGTCGTTTTTGAGCCGTCTAGTGGGGAAATGCCGATGATTAAGCTGTTATCTGAGGAAAAAGAGTTTTCTCTTTCTGATGAGGAAATCTTAACGATGGAAAGTGCAACGGCGCTTTTAAAGAGTTTGGGGTGGAAGGTGGAAATTGAAGGAAAAGGAGATCATTTGGCCACCTATTATTTACCAGATCGTGAAGTGCAGTTTCTTTATAATGCTGAGAAGGGGTATCCGCGATTTGATTGTGCAATTGCGGTGGTTTCTGGTATCCATGCGGCGGCTTGCCAAACGATAGACCCTTATAATTCTGGAGGCTTGATTGCTCTTGAATTGAGTTTTGATGTGAAGGGGTTGGAAATTTTTGAAGAAAAGGTAAGCGTTGGATGTTTACGTCGTGCACTCGAGAAAGCTTTAGATGAGGCAATGACTGAGGTTGATCTTGGCAAGATGCTTCACTCTCAATATAGAATCCTGCCTTGGGAAAACAAAACGGTGGTCCCTCGGTTGGCTTCTTATTCCCTGCGTTATCTTGCGGCTCTGGCTTTGATGGGCGATGTTGAAACCTTACACTCTTATCACAAAAGCTTTATGGAAGGTGAGAAGCTGGGCTTTGAAACAAGTATCGAAGAGGAGCATCTGGAACGCGCAATGGTGATTGCTCAGGCGGTAGAAAAGACAAAGCAACCCAGTTACGATTTGCTTCAACAGGCGGCAAAGGATTTTTCCATGGAGGTAGAAAGCTATGAATGTTTTAGAGCCTCAGATCCCAATTTGTGCAATAGAAGAAGAGATTCTTATGAAAAATTGATCGAGGAAAAAAGAGAAGAATTAAGGCAACAGGGATATTTTGTTTACGAAAAGGACGCGATTTGTGAGGTTGATGGAAAAAACTATCGTCCCGATATTCTTTACATAAAGGATGGGGAGTTAGAATATATGGATGTAGAAATTAGGATTGATGAAAAAATTTATTGAGAAAAATAAAGAGTTTAGATAAGTTAAAAAGAGCTTAAACCTAAAAATAATGCGTAAAAAGCGCGAAGCGTAAAAGCAGAGGGGAACAATGCAGGAGAAAAAAGCAACATTTGAAGAGTCTTTCTTTTCATTTAGAAAATTTATGGTGTCTTCAGTGGAAAGGCGCAAAGGGGTGGGACGGTGTAAAATAATAGGGCACCGCTTTTTCATCATGTTTTGTACATGCCTTATCATGATGGCTTTAGAAGTTCCTGCGGGTGCAAAGTCTCTGGTACAGCCGTTGCAATGGACAAGATGGGAAGGAATTGGTTCTCTTATTTTTCTCTTACCAGTGTTGATATGGTTTTGTCTTCTCACACCCCTTCCTATTTTGTGGGGCATTTGTCGTTTTAAAGAGCGTAAATTGGAAAAAATAAAGAAAAAACTAAAAGAAAAAATAAAGCAGCAAGAGATTAATCAATGAGGTTATACGCATGAGGGGTGAGATCGCGTTTTTTATTTTGTTTCTGCCAGTTGAATATTTTCTTCTAAATGCAGTTACAGTTTTTGCCATTTTTGTGAATATGATTATTGTGGCGCCTTATTATTCTTTAATCAAGCGTTTGAGGCTCTATTACAGAGTGAAAAAACAAAGAGGTTTGATGAAAGAACATCCACAGCGTTTTTGTTTCTTTGAAAAAAGCGGAAAAGAAAAAGAGAGAGTGCCGCAAAACTTAACACTAGAAACACAGATAAGTTTCTATTCGTTAAAAAAATGGCTCGCTTTTTCACGCAAAGATTATATCCTCCACGCATGCCTTTCTTTCATCATTATGTTTTTCAAAGCTTATGTCTATGTGATTTTCTCTAAAGGGATAGCTGCTAAGGTAGATGAGAGCAGATTTGAATATTTTGCCATTCTCTTGCTTTTCTGGTTTTTTTTATCGGTATGTATTTTTGCAACGATCCCTGTTGTTGTGATCCTTCGTGAAATTTTAACTCATCGATTGAAAAAGAAGATTCAGCAGTTGGAAGAAGTGACTGAAGCAACCCAATCAATCAATTTATAAAGGGAAGGGGATAAAATGCATTACGAAATAGCGGTATTTTGGACGGTGATTTTGATCATTCTGCTGGGGGGTTTTTTTGATTTTTTCTTAACAATACCCATTGTGGCACTGTATATTTCTTTTATCAAGCGTTTGATCTCGTATTACAAGGTTACCAAACAATTAAACGCAGCGCTGAAAAAGCGCATGTAGTGCTCGTGTCATGGGGGAGGCATAAGTTTTAGATCATGCCATTGCTTCACGGCTTGGGGAGAGGGCATCGATTGTTTTTCTCATTTTACGCTGATCTCTGGGGGAAAAGGGCTGTTGGCAATGAATAGGCTGATGATAGGTTTGTAATAGGCTTGTATAGGCTTTAATGGGGCGGTTTATCGGAAGTTTTGTTGTTTTCTGTGAATTTGCAAAATCGTAAAAACGTGAAACTGCAAAAAGGCGTGTGGTTGCTCAAGAGCCGTGAGGGTTGTGGGGAGGATATGGGGAGAAAAGGTGCCAATGGAGGCGTAATGGTTGGATTGTGCAATGCGTCAAAATTGGAATGGGGTAATGGGGAATTGGGGTAATGGAGGGCGTTGGGGGAAAAGGGTTGATGGCAATGAATAGGCTTGTATAGGCTTGTAATAGGCTGATGATAGGCTTTAATGGGGCGGTTTATCGGCAGTTTGCTTGTTTTCTGTGAATTTGCAAAATCGTAAAAGCGTGAAACTGTAAAATGGTGTGTGATTGGTTAAGAGCCGTGAGGGTTGTGGGGCGGTTGGGGAGAAAAGGTGCCAATGGAGAGGCGTAAAGGTTGGATTGTGAAATGTGTCAAAATTGGAATGTGGGAATGGGGGATTGGGGGAAAAGGGCTGATGTGGCAATGAATAGGCTTGTATAGGCTTGTAATAGGCTTTAATGGGGCGGTTTATCGGAAGTTTGTTATTTTCTGTGAATTTGCAAAATCGTAAAAACGTGGAACTGTAAAAGGGTGTGTGGTTGCTCAAGAGCTGTGATGGTTGTGGGGAGGATATGGGGAGAAAAGGTGCCAATGGAGGCGTAAAGGTTGGATTGTGCAATGCGTCAAAATTGAAATGGGGGATTGGGGAATTGGGGTAATGGAGGGCGTTGGGGGAAAAGGGAAGTGTGTGTGGAATGGTGTTGAAAAGATAAGGAAAATAAAGTGCGCGTGTGGCACTGTATATTTCTTTATCAAGCGTTTGATCTCTTATTACAAGGTTACCAAACAATTAAACGCAGCGCTGAAAAAGCGCATGTAGTGCTCGTGTCATGGGGGAGGCGTAAGTTTTAGATCATGCCATTTCTTCACGGCTTGGGAGGAGGGCATCGATTGTTTTTCTCATTTTACGCTGATCTCTGGGGGAAAGGACTAATGGCAATGAATAGGCTGATGATAGGTTTGTAATAGGCTGATGATAGGCTGGTGATAGGCTTTAATGGGGCGGTTTATCGGCAGTTTGCTTGTTTTCTGTGAATTTGCAAAATCGTAAAAACGTGGAACTGTAAAAAGGTGTGTGGTTGGTCAAGAGCCGTGATGGTTGTGAGAGGGGGATAAGCCCGTGTGAGAAGGGTTAGAAAAACGTTTGGTTTTGAAGCTGTTGATATAGGCATGCTGTTTAGAGGCGTAAGGGAGGGGGATTGTTCGTTCTCAAAGCCTATGATGTAAGAGAGTATGAGTTATTTAAGAGGGTGTTCGGGTATGGATAGAGATTGAAGGGGCACTGCTTCTTTGCAAAGCAGAGGTATTGATCATAAGTTTTGTTTATTCATATGGTTTTTTATGGCATCCAGTACCTGTTGGCTTATCTCCTTATGGGTCAGCCATCGTAAACCTTTGGGCGTTGTTTTTTGTCCTAATTGAATGGGGATAAAATCAACCTTGTTTTTGTGCGCGCACTCGAGGATCATTTGATCATGCGTGTTGGAACCAAAAATATGAAGAATACATGGCGGTTTAGGCAAAAGAGCCAACTGCTCAATTAATGCGCAAGAAAATGCATAGGCGGGCGAATGAATCCATAATATGCAATATTTTAGATCATGCCATTGCTTCACAGCTTCTAAAAATTGCGCCTTTGATGCCGCACAATCATAATCCAACGACACGCACAACTGTTTGTTGTGCAATGCCTCAAGCTGGACTTTATGGGAAAGAAAGCGTGCAGCAATAATCACTTTTTGCGGCTCTAGTGATTGATACAAAGGGGCAAGCATCCCTGTGCCCCCTACCACTAAATAACGATAGTGCGCATCCTTTTTTTCATGCCCCCTCCCTTATTGCTTTAAATCCCACCTCTTTGCTTTAAAAATGTGTACATTTCATCAGCAAGTCTTTCACAACGTGTTTGTACCTCTTCACTTGTAACTTTCCAAGTACGACCTTCATCATCTGAGGAAAAATCTTCGTTGGAAGAGGCGATTTGACATTGGAGTGTATAACCATAAAGCGTGTGTACCACCGGCACTAAATGCTCACACGGTTGTGCGCATTTTTTGGCCGTACTCCCATGAGAGATAAGCCCAACAGGTTTATTTAAAAAGGCATTATAGCTCAAATTATCAAGAGCATTTTTTAAAACACCCGAATAAGATCCTTGATAAACAGGGCTTGCTAGAATAACGCCATCAGCCGCGGCAATGGTTTTGACAAACTCACGGACCGCAGCACTTGGATTAGCCTCTACCTGCTGATGATAATCTGGATCTGTCATCGGCAAGGGCTGTTCACGCAAATCAACCCACTGAAGTGATGCACCCCGCTTTATGAGGCAATCCGCTAAATAATTGGCTAAAGTTCTTGTTAAGGAAGGTTGACGCACAGACCCCAAAATAATTGCTATATTCAACAGGATTCTCCTTTATCTTTTCCCCACAAGCCTATAACGCAAGGCTTATAAAGAAGTGTGAGTAAAATGGCGCGTATCAATGCTGTTTATAAAGAGCAATTGTGCTGATATCGCATAGTTATAGAATCAATCCATGCTAACAAGATTGTTGACAAAACAACACCTCAAATTTGCAAGGGAATGTTAGTGCTTTCATTAATATTAAAATGCTTGATCTCAAGAATTGCGGCTGTCTCTCTGTCTTAGAAGCGCTTTGATGAATATATTCTAAGCTATTGGCTTGCAAGATCCCCAATGAAAAATGGAATGTATCGTCATATTTTGAATGATCATTGATCCTTTTTAATTGGAATAAGAAAGTTGTAAGATTTTCTCATTTCAAATGCTCTTATTGCGCGATCATTTGCAAATCAATGGAAGTTCCTTTTTTCATGTCTTAAGTGGGGGGTCCGAAAACAATTGAGAAAAGAATAAAAATGCTTCTGTCTTTTCAAGGGATAAAGGCTATCCGTAGAGGCTAGATATGCCTGTTTTTGGGGCACGGGGTGGGGTTGTCGTAGGAGCCTTAGGCTAATGGGGTTGTCCGTGTTGAGGAACGAGTTATGGCGTGGCTTGTTGCAAGGGAGGGTAAGGCTATTGTAGAGGCCGCAGGGGGCGTATATGAATGGTGCCGGATTACATTTTTTATTGAAACAATGGTAGTGATAGAGTTTATAGTAAGGGGATATATTCATGGGAGCGCTATTGTTATCCCTTTCATGGGGGATGTTCATGAAATGGGGTGATGCGCGTTGGTTTGGAAGTGTTGAGAGATTTCTTTAAAACAAGCACGTGAATTGGCAAAAATATTGGCAACATGAATATGCAATACGAGTATTCTCTGAGGTATTCTGTTTGACCATAATGGATGCAATTGTGCTTGAGAGATTATGCGTGTCCTTATAAAAGTTAGGGACAAACAGTTGCATAAAAGGGAAGAGCAAATGAAGGGGGAAAATTCCACATTTTATAACAAACGGTGCTCTCTTTTTTTTGGAAAATCATTTCGTTCTTATAAAGATCATATGATTATTTGTTTTATTTCTATCCTTGTTGGGATAGGTTATAAAGCTCTTTTGATTCCATTAGAAGCCAAGTGGCCGTTGAGTGTATCACAGGATAGCACTCTTTTGGCGCTCTTTGTGCTGCGTGAAGTCATCATGGTTGTTGTTGTTGCCTTGATGCCTGTTTTATTGGTGCTTTATCTCATCTTAATGTATTTGTTGAAAAAAAAGATTCAGCAGTTAGAAGAGGCTATCCAGCAACGGGGTCACACAATCGATCAACAAAATAATCCAGTAAAAAACAATAGAGAAAAAATAATCTGTTTTTTTATCGTATACTTTTGGTTGATATTTCTGCTAAACGTCTTTTTTCCTGCGGGTGTTGTCATGCTCATTTTAGAATTTTATTATTTTGTTTTCAAGCGCGTGAGAACCTATTGTAGAGTGAAACGGGAATTAAAACGCGTAAGATAAAGAGAGTGACAAGGCGCTTTTGTAGCTATCGTGAGGGGTAAGAGGCAATGTTTAGAAGCTCTCGTGACACAAGAAGAGGGGATGGTTGGAAAATCATCAGGCAAAGAGGATAAAGAAGCCTATCAGGTTTGTAATGAGGAGGATGCTCTTAATCATTGGGAAGAGCAACCACGCTTTTAGAAAATTGGGGTTTTTTGTTGAAAACAAGGGAAGCGCCATGCATCGTACTTTTCGTGGTTCTTAAAAAAGCGGGCATGAGATAAAGAAATGCATTTTTCATAAAAAAGGAAGAGCAATGAAGGGGAAAAATTCAGCATTTTATAATGGACTGCGCCATTTTTTCGAGAAAGATTATTTTTCTGTGCAAGAGCATGTTGTCATTTGTTTTCTCTCACTCATTATTGAGCTATGGAACAGGATTTTCTTTCTCTCATCTTTGGGTAGCCAAGAGAACTTGACAGGGTGGCAGGATACACCTCTTTTTCTCTCTCTGTATGCGTTTTGGAAAGTTATTACAGTGTGTGTTTGGGTCTTGTTCCCAGTTATGTTTATACTCTGCTTCATATTGCGGCGTTTGTTGGTAAAAAATATTCGGAAATTGAAAGGAATAGATCAGCAACGGGGTAAAATAACCGATCAAAAGGATCGATATAAAGAAAGTGTGAAGTGGAAAATGGACGATATTCTTGTTACAATATTCAGTTTCGTGCTTGTGTTCGTGACAGTGTGGTTTGCTGCTATTCCCGTGGGGATTTTACAACTTTATTATGGTGTCTTTAAGCAGGTGAGAAAGTATCGTAGAATGAGACGGCTACTAAAACGCGTAAGATAAAGAGAGTGACAAGGCGCTTTTGTAGCTATTGTGAGGGGGGAGAGGCAACGTTTAGAAGCTCTCGTGACACAAGAAGAGGGGATGGTTGGAAAATCATCAGGCAAAGGGGATAAAGAAGCCTATCAGGTTTGTAATGAGGAGGATGCTCTTAATCATTGGGAAGAGTAACCGCGCTTTTAGAAAATTGGGGTTTTTTGTTGAAAACAAGGGAAGCGCCATGCATCGCACTTTTCGTGGTTCTTAAAAAAGCGGGCATGAGATAAAGAAATGCATTTTTCATAAAAAAAGGAAGAGCAATGAAGGGGAAAAATTCAGCATTTTATAATGGACTGCGCCATTTTTTCGAAAAAAGTATTTTTTCTGAGAAAGAGCGTGTTGTCATTTGTTTCCTCTCCCTCATTATTGAGTTGTGGAACAGGATTTTCTTTCTCCCATCCTTGGGTAGCAATGGGGAACGGACAGAGTGGTGGGATACACCTCTTTTTCTCTCTCTGTATGCTTTTTGGAAAGTTATTATAGTGTGTGTTTGGGTCTTGTTCCCAGTTATGTTGATACTCTGCATAACATTGTGGCTTTTGTTGAGAAAAAATACTCAAAAATTGAAAGAAATAAACAAGCAACGGGGTAAAATAACCGATCAAAAGGATTGGTATAAAAAAGACGATAGAGAAAAATGGAGTGATATTCTTGTTACAATATTCGGTCTCGTGCTTCTGTTCGTGACACTGTGGTTTGCTTGTATTCCTATGATGATTTTACAACTTTATTATGGTGTCTTTAAGCAGGTGAGAACGTATCGCTGTTTAAGAAAAGAACTGAAAAACGTCTTGCAAGAAACAGGATACAGCGCTTGAGAAGTCATGAGAGGGAAAAAATAATGAAGAAATTATGAGAGATTCAGCCTTTATAGGGATTGCTCTCTATACCATTTTGCCTCTGATATTTTTTGGTGCTCTTTCATGAGGTGTCCGTAAACATTGCTCTAAGGAGCAGTGTTGAGGGTGGCATTGAGTGAAAGAAAAGCCGATTATGGATCAGTGTTGATAAAAGGGAATAAGAGCCCTTGGGGTTTAGAGCCTAGAGTGAGTGCTTGGGACTTACTTTATCGTTTGAGGCGTGAGGAAGGAACGGTTTTGCTTGTAGGGGCGCGCGGTATATGGGTTGTTTTCGTATTTTTAGGAGCCTTGTTCATTCAAGCTTTGAAATGAATCCTATTGAAGTGGGGCTGCAGGGTCATTTTCTTGAAAATAGGAGAATTTTTGGGAAGAAAAAGCTGAATTGTGACTATTGTTTACAGATTGGCGTGGTTTGAAAATCTTTATTGTTTGCAATGTGAGGAAGGTAAGAGGGTGGCAAGGTAGCAGGAATATTATAATTTTTATTATGACGCAAACCATAATGGTCTGTGTACTTTTCTTTATTCCGGTGGTATTTGGGTTTTGCATCATCATAATGCGTAAATTGGAAAAAAATCCAGAAACGAGAAGAGGCAATCTCTGTGTGATAGCAAATAAGCTCTCTGTCACACGGGTCTTTTCAAAGAGAGAGGGGAATACATGAAGGAGCAAAATTGGGCATCAGAGCAAGAAACGCATAAAGGAGTGCATTCTTTTTCGCTCCAGCAAGCGTTGCTTTCAGCAAAGGATTATAAAATTATCTTTGCTATTGCTGTTCTCATTATCATGTGGAAAATGGTTCTAGAAATACCAGGTGTATTGAATTGGCAGCTGACAGGGTGGCAATATGTTGTGCATGCCGTTCTCTTTAAAACAACGGACATCATAACGGTTTGTGCACTTTTCTTGATTCCGGTTATGTTACGGCTTCGCACCAAAGTGACGGGTGAGTTGCGAAAAAATATTCAGAAACTAGAAGAAGCAATCTCTGTGCGAGAGCACATAAGCTCTCTGTCGCACGGGCTTTTTTAAAGACTGAGAGGGGAAAAATGAACAGTGATCCTATAGCCGTATTTCTATTAGATCCCGAGTTCTGGGTATTTATTGTTATTTGCATGATCATTATCATGCTTGTTTTAGCTCTTTATACCTCTGTCTTTAAACGGATGAAAATGAATTTCCAAGTGAAAGGCGAGCTGGAAAGAGTGCTTCAAGAAAATGATCTTGCAACGCAGCAGTTTTGGAAAGATGAAGCCGTGCTGCAGGAGAGGCGTTTGCAACTAAAGGAAAAGGAAAAAGAACCCTTTGTCGGTTATGATGATGATGAAATTCTCACGATAGAAAGTGCAACAGCGCTTTTAAAAAGCTTGGGGTGGTCGGTGGAAATCGAGGGAAAGGGAGATTATTTGGCAACCCTCTTTTTACCAGATCGCGAAGTGCAGTTTCTTTATAACGAGAAACGAGTGGAAGAGTTTTCGCCTTTTGATCGCGGACTTTTAATTATGAGCGGTATTTTTGCGGCGGCTTGTCAGACGATTAATCCTCATAATTCTGGGGTTGTGCCAACGGTATTTATGAATTTTGTACCCAATGGATTGGAAATTTTTGAAGAAAAAGTGAGCGCTCAGCTTTTAAAGAAAGCACTCGATACAACTTTAAAATGGACAATGGAAGATGATTCTTTGCATGAAATGTTTCGCTCTCAATATGGTATTCCCCCTTGGGAAAAAGATTCTTTATCATGGGCAACGGATGGAGACATAGAGCTTGCACCTTATGCTTTGCTGCATCTTGCTGCTCTTGCCTTACTTGGCGATGTTGAGACTTTAGCTTCTTATGATGAAAGTTTTACGGCAGGGGAGAAGCTTGGCTTTGATGAAACCATTGAAAAAGTCCATTTGGAACGCGCGATGGTGATCGCTCAAGAAGTGAAAAGGGAAGGAAAGTTCAGTTACGATCTACTGGAACGGGTTGCTGAGAAGTGGTCCATAGCCATGGACTATCAGCTTTTCAGAGTGAGATCCCCTAATACGTGTAATCAAAAACGAGATTTTCATAAAAAAATAGTCGAGGAGAAAAAACAAGAATTAAGGGAACAAGGGTTTGAAGGGGTGAGTGATGAACAGTTCGTGTTTGAAGCAGAGGGGGTAAAACATGCTCCTGATATTACTTATATTAAAGATGGTAAAATCGCATTTATGGATATAAAAATTGATTAGTGTTGTACTCTCCTGTTGAAGAAAAGCACTTTTATTTAAAAGATGTGAAAGCGCCATGATTGAGACGCTTTCACACCTTTCTTACCAGAGCAAAATAAAGGGCTCGAAAAATCAAGAATAATAGCCAAGATTTTAAAAAATAGACTGGAAATGGCTTGATCCTCAAGAATAGGGGAGAAAAATCAATTATAAATTCTACTCTCTTCTTTAAGACTGTTCTGTTGTTTTGTTAGAAAATGCTCATAAATCATTGCTTATTCAAGCGCCTTATTTAAGCGGTATGAGGGGAAGCTCCATTGACTAAAGGCGCTATGGGGAAGCTCTATTGACTAAAGTGCTATGGGAGGGAAGCTAGGGGGTAGAGCCGGGGGTAGAGCCTTTGTCATTTGAGGTGAGAGGAAGGCAAAAAATGGCATTTTTGAGCAGTGTTAAGCTCTTTTGCCTTTGAGGTATTTTTTGTCTTTTTAAGAAGTCCTTGCCAATGAAGCAGCGCTTGTTAAGCTTCAACAGTGTTTCAGTATGGTGATATTGATATAAAAAGTTATGGTGTTTTTGTGTTTTTCAGTCTGCTTCATGGAGATCTGTAAGCCAATCCGATGACGTAGGGGATGCATGGTCATTTTCTTGAAAACAGAAGAATTTTTGGGAAGAACAAGAAGATTGCGGATCCTTATTAACGAAAGCGCTATGGGAGCGAAGCTAGGGAGTTAGAGCCTTTGTCATTTGAGATGTGAGACAAGTAAAAATGGCACTTTTGAAGGCGATGATATTTGGCCAATAAAAATAAAAACACAATAAAAACTAAACTAAAACAAAGGAAAAATTAAACTAAAAAAGGCCCCATTTTATAAAGGGCCTTTTTATTTAAATTTTACAATATATACAAAATGTATATAACCTTACTTTAAGAACTTTTTGTATCTTATATTCTAGTAGCAACAAGTTGTACGAAATATATAATAAGTGATCCTAAAAAACCAGCTATTGCATTCAATAAATTTTCTGCTTTATCGTATATATCGTTGATTGATGCTTGTTCTGATGCGCTTCTATTACTGACTCTCAGTATATTCAATGTATCCGATGTGTCCCTTACTTGTTTAACAAACTGTAAATTTGTTTTCTCAATAGTATAAGGAGCAACAATAGGAGAGGGTTGTTTATTGACTATACGATCAGATTTTTGAATCGCGAGAGCTAAACCACTTGTAATAGCCCCAGCTATGAAAAAATATCTGATATTCATAGTTTTTCTCCTATATTTATTTCGATAAATAAATATCGATACGTATCATATATAAATTCGATTTAAATAACTATAGTAAAAATACAACAATCACAAAAAAGAATAAACTTTGTCTATATTTTGACAAAATTTACTCTTAATTGCCTTAATGAATTCTTTCAGATTCGATTTTATGAAGGCGTAAAAAAGTTTGAAAGCTCTGTAGGTAAGTGGAATCCCATAAGGTGGGTGATACAATAGTTGCTAGAAAATTTCTTTTTGTGCCTTTGACCAAGGATTCATAAAAATGAGGGTTCATAAAAATGAGATGCGATGAAAATTGAGTAAAACCCTTGAAGGGAAGGATGCACTCTTTTGAAGGCTAGAGTGCATCCTCTTATGGATTGGATACTGCCTTATGAGGGTTTGGCAGTTTCCGTTGAGGGGAAGGATGCACTCTTTTGAGGGCTAGAGTGCATCCTCTTATGGATTGGATACTGCCTTTATGAGGGTTCGGCAGTTTCCGTTGAGGGGAAGGATGCACTCTTTTTTAAGGCGCGGAGTGCATCCTCTCATGGATTGGATACTGCTTTATTGTGAGGGTTTGGCGGTATCCGTTGAGGGGAAGGATGCACTCTTTTTGAGGGCTAGAGTGCATCCTCTTATGGATTGGATACTGCTTTATTGTGAGGGTTTGGCGGTATTCGTTGAGGGGAAGGATGCACTCTTTTGAAGGCAGAGTGCATCCTCTCATGGATTGGACACTGCTTTATTGTGAGGGTTTGGCGGTATTCGTTGAGGGGAAGGATGCACTCTTTTTGAGGGCTAGAGTGCATCCTCTTATGGATTGGATACTGCCTCTATGAGGGTTCGGCAGTTTCCGTTGAGGGGAAGGATGCACTCTTTTGAGGGCTAGAGTGCATCCTCTTATGGATTGGATACTGCCTCATGAGGGTTGAGGCGGTCTCCGTTGAGGGGAAGGATGCACTCTTTTGAGGGCTAGAGTGCATCCTCTTATGGATTGGATACTGCCTCATGAGGGTTTGGCAGTTTCCGTTGAGGGGAAGGATGCACTCTTTTTGAGGGCTAGAGTGCATCCTCTATAGATTGGATACTGCCTTTATGAGGGTTTGGCGGTATCCGTTGAGGGGAAGGATGCACTCTTTTTGAGGGCTAGAGTGCATCTCCTCTTATGGATTGGATACTGCCTTATGAGGGTTTGGCAGTTTCCGTTGAGGGGAAGGATGCACTCTTTTTGAGGGCTAGAGTGCATCCTCTATAGATTGGATACTGCCTTTATGAGGGTTTGGCGGTATCCGTTGAGGGGAAGGATGCACTCTTTTTGAGGGCTAGAGTGCATCTCCTCTTATGGATTGGATACTGCCTTATGAGGGTTTGGCAGTTTCCGTTGAGGGGAAGGATGCACTCTTTTTGAGGGCTAGAGTGCATCCTCTATAGATTGGATACTGCCTTTATGAGGGTTTGGCGGTATCCGTTGAGGGGAAGGATGCACTCTTTTTGAGGGCTAGAGTGCATCTCCTCTTATGGATTGGATACTGCCTTATGAGGGTTTGGCAGTTTCCGTTGAGGGGAAGGATGCACTCTTTTTGAGGGCTAGGGTGCATCCTCTTATGGATTGGATACTGCCTTATGAGGGTTCGGCAGTTTCCGTTGAGGGGAAGGATGCACTCTTTTTGAGGGTTAGAGTGCATCCTCTTATAGATTGGATACTGCCTCATGAGGGTTGAGGCGGTATCCGTTGAGGGGAAGGATGCACTCTTTTGAGGGCTAGAGTGCATCCTCTTATGGATTGGATACTGCCTTATGAGGGTTTGGCAGTTTCCGTTGAGGGGAAGGATGCACTCTTTTTTAAGGCGCGGAGTGCATCCTCTTATAGATTGGATACTGCCTTTATGAGGGTTCGGCAGTTTCCGTTGAGGGGAAGGATGCACTCTTTAAGGGCTGGAGTGCATCCTTTCCATGGATTGAATGCACTCTTTGGAGGCTAAAGTGCATCCATAGGGAAAGGCATATTCCATAAGAAACAGAGATAACAAAAAGATTTGTTTTTATATTTTTATTGATAGGTTGCTGTATTTGCGAGGGCTATTCATTCTTTATTCTCAATATTTAAGATGATTATGTGATAAGGGTTGTTCGTCAATACAATCGTAAAAGACGCTGATGTATTTTTATAAAAATTGAGATATTTTTGTGCCTTTTTCTTGTTTTTTTTGTGTTTACACAAGATATGCACGGCTTTTCAACAGTTTGTTTTTTTAGCTTTGCTAATGGCGATGGCGTTGGCTAAACACTTCAATTGTTTTAACTGCTTCAATACCGCCTTAAAAAACAGTGCTTTATAATATGACAAAATAAGCTGTATAACTTTTGATTCTTAAGCGATGCTAGAAAAAGGGGAATGTTAGGAGAGATGTTGTCTATATTCTCAGTTTATCTCTTAAGGTAGGAAGATTAACATATTTTCCGGATCTATTTTTATTCGGTTTGACGGTTAAAGAGCAATATCTGAATGGAATCACACTTGTCTCATGTTTTTATCTTCACGCTTTAGATTTTTTCTCATAGGGATTTTGTTTTTAATGGGGGATTTTGTTTTTTAATGGGAGTTTACGCGACTCACATAAAACAGAATATTCTAAATAGAATATATTTGTGTTGCACATTTACCTACTTGTTTAAAAACATTATGTGATCTTATTATCACAATTATATTGGTGATTGGGGATATTGGTAAATCTGATAATGGAGAAATCTCTTGTGAAGTGGATAAGCCTTTCTTTAAATTCTCATAAGGAAAAGCCAGCACATTATCATACTATTCGCGCCTCATATGATGACAGCCTTTGGCTCTTGAGCGTGTTCATAAGAGGCATTTTGATTCTTTATCTTTGAAATCTTTGAAGTGCGTTATTTCATATGTCTCTCATGTTTGTAATGTGGAAAAGACAAGGTGTTGATTGATGCAACATGAAATAAATTTAAAATGAGAGAATCCCTATGATATCTGCGTCTCTTAATTTTATATGGATAACGGGTTTTAATATGGATAACGGGATATGATGATTATAAATCAATATGTTGTCGTGATACATCAACCTGTTGGGGGGCGATAAAGAAAGTTATCCAATAGTTAAGTCATTCTGTTATGCCGTAAAACACGGTCATTTGAGGTTTGGTGATATGAAGCAAGCTTCTGTTGCGCCTTGAGTTTAGCGGAAAAACCTGAATAGAAGCCAAGAGGGAAGTGTATCCAAGCTGTTTGTAAATCAGATTGAGTTAAGAATCTGTGTTCTTTAAGAATGGAACGCAAGTCAATTTGACAAAAGAATGATCTATTTTGCGGGTAAACCTTATGGAGGAATTATCACAAAGCTCATAAGGAAGTGATTTAAGACAATACAGTTATAAAAAGTACAGTCATAAAAAAAAGTCCTCCGTCGCAATCAGAGGACCAAAAAGCAGGAGAATTTTAACATTGACTCGCAGGACGTGTCAAAAAAGAATAAATTTAAAAGGCCGTACTAAATACAAAAAAATCATACTTAAAGAACCTACCATATTATAGTTAGCAGAGAATTGAAAAAATAGCAATATAAAAAATAATTTTTACAAAAAAATTTGTCATTTTGCATTAAAACTTAATACTTTTTTCAATTGAATATTTGTTTTAAGACTCGATATTAATTAAACTATATTTAAAAATATTATGATGCATGCAAGCATCTTGAGAATATTCTTCAATCAAAAACGAATTAAGAGCCCCTCATGATTATAGGACTGATATGGGGGAAGGCTTTTTGTTTTTAAGAGTGTGGGCTGTATCTTAAGTATGTGTGGGGGGTGAAGTATTGTCCTTTTGGGTGTGGGGGGCAAGGTAATTAAAATGGGGGCGAGAGCTGCTCAATGGTTGAGCCCGTGTGGGGGAGGTTTCTTTAGAGGGGGCGGGGGCAACATGGGAGGCCGCTTAAAATGGCGAGGAGGGGGATTATTCAAAATGTTTATGGTTTGCATATCCCCAATGAAATGCGAGCAAGTCTAAACAATCTCGTAAATGATCGGCAAGGGAGTTTTGTTTGCGTTTTGAAGAACTTAATTCTTTTATCGCTTGTCCATAGCCGATAACGCGTTCAAGCAGTGAATAGCCAAGAATACCCAGTTGAACTTTGATTGTTCTTAAATGATTGGATGCTTCTATTTGACGTTCAATAGGGTGTGTGTACCCTTGGCTACAGGAAACCTTTTCACGGGTGTAGTCAAGGCTCATGTGGAGATCGGCTTGGCTTTGACGCCAGTAAAAATAAAAACGTTCTGCCGCTTTATATTGGGCTTTGCTGAGATGTCCTTTCGCATATAAAAGGGCAATGGGATGGCTTTGTGCATTGGCAATGGCATTGATAGTGCTCGGGTTGCTGGAACTTTCTGGATGATTGGGTTTAAAATAAGGATTACGCGTTTCAACAGGGATTTCTTGCGTCTTTAAATGACCAATGTGCTTTCCTTGATTTTGATGATCAAGCGGGCAGGTTTGCGTATTTTTTTTCTGCTTATGGGTCATAGCATCTCCTTAAAAATTTTAATTTTGCTTCTCGTTTTTAAAAAATGTTGCTTGCTCTAGGCAAAAGAGGGGGATGAGAGGAAGACATGTGTTGGAGTGTGCCGTGTGGGTATGCGCTCTTGGGGGTGACTTGGACTGTTGCGCTTGTGTGTGGGAGCCCCATGGATTTGGCTCTTGAAAAGAGGGGTGTTTTGCGCATGGTGGATTTTCCTTGAATGGCTTGATGGGGAGTGGCATGATGTTGCGCGGGCTTTTGTCTCTGAAGGGATTGGTATTTTTCTGCATTGTGGTTGTTGTCTTTGTGGTTCTGCTTCTTTAAAGGATGGGCGTTTTGTTGCATGATGGGCATTCTTTCTGATTTTATTGCTGTGGGGGAATTGATGTCGCAGGGTTTTGTTTTTTTGCCATGGTTGATGTTTTTCTGCCTCTTGGGGGCTTTATTTCTATTTATGTGGGATAAGAGGTATTTGAGGGATCATGAAAGGCATAAATTTTTTTAAGAGGATGGGGTTTGGGGACTTTATTGGCGGGGATCTCTTGTTGTTTATACGGTTGCTGAACGCATGGGGTGGCGCTGGCTTTGGTTCTCAATCCCGTGGAGTTTTGATGTCCTTTTGGGTCTTGTCATTGGGCTGGTTTATAGAGGTGTAAAGCATCTTGTTATGATTTGGCTTTAGAGCCTTGAAAAGAGAGGTGTTTTGTCGCATGG
Organism: Bartonella sp. CM86QHHN; assembly: GCF_042194695.1. Lineage (NCBI taxonomy): Bacteria > Pseudomonadati > Pseudomonadota > Alphaproteobacteria > Hyphomicrobiales > Bartonellaceae > Bartonella > Bartonella sp. CM86QHHN. The sequence continues at coordinate 19,620 of NZ_JBHIND010000077.1, read as the reverse complement.
TGGATTTTCCTTGAATGGCTTGATGGGGAGTGGCATGATGTTGCGCGGGCTTTTGTCTCTGAAGGGATTGGTGTTTAGCTGTATTGTGGCCTATGTCTCTGTGGCTGTTTATGTGGAAATGAAGGCTCTTGGGATGACGTGGGGCGTATTTTTACGAGCTATGGCGTTTTATGGCATTCCCGGTATTTTCCTTATGTTGGGTTATGAAGTAATGCAGCGGCGTGGTGTAACGAAGGGTTTGTTCCTCAAGATGGTGTTGTTGAGCTTCATTTTGGCTGCTGTCATTGATTTTATTTATAAGCAAGCTGAGCACTTTGGTTTGACTTGGGTGTGGTTCTCAAACAGGTGGGTGTTTAACATTCTTTTTGGCGTTGTCTTTGGTCTTGTCCTTGGTCTTATTTATCGTGGGGCAAGGCGTTTGGGGTTTAGGCTTTCATTCTTTGAAAAGGATTGATCTTTTGCTGCATTTTTGGCATGGTCTCTGATTTTTATTGATGAAGGAGCGGGGCGTATGGTGTTTGCGCGGGACATGTTTTTGAAGGGGCTGGCGTTTTGCTGCGTTGTTGGCATGGTCCTTGGTTTTGCTTATGAAGATGCGGGGCGACCGGCTATTACGTGGGAGGTGTTTTGGCAGGGGGTGGAGCTTTCTTGCATTGCTGGAGCTGTCCTTTGTTTTATTGTTGTGGGAGCAAACAGTAGGACTGTATCGTGGGGCGTGTTTTTCAAGGCTGTGGTGTTTTGCACCATTGCTGTAGTGGTTCTTGGCTTTGCTTATAAGGGAGCGAAGCGTTTTGATATATCGTGGGAATTTTTAGTGATAGGAGCGGTGTTTGTTGCATTGCTGGCGCTGTCCTTGGTTTTGCTTATGAGGGTGCGGGGTAAATGGATATCGCGTGGGGTATTTTTATTGAAGTTTCTGGTGTTGGGTGGCGTTGTTGGAGCTGTTGTTGAGTTGGCGCATGTGGGAGTAAAGCATATGGGGGGGCGCTGGTTTGTGATCTCGAACAATGGGGTGTTTCTGGGCACTATTGGATTCGTTCCTTTGTTTGCTTATGAAGGTATAAGGTGTGTGCGTGTACTGTTGGGGGGGCTTAAAAAGGATGAGCATTTCTCTTCTCCACGGGCGTGATCTTTGATGTTCTTTCTGTGAGGGGTATTTGATGTCGAACGATGTGATGTTTTGGCAGTGGTTGGGGTTTTTCTGCCCTTTGGCTCTCGCCTTTGTTTCTATTTATGTGGGAATAAGGTTTTTCGGGTTTACAAGGAAGGACTTTTTTAAGGGTGGGGTGCTTGCATTCTTTGTTGGCGTGACCTCTAAGTTTGTTTATGCGAAAGCTGAGCATTTTGGTTTGGCTCAGGTGTGGTTTTCAAACAAGTGGGTTTTTTACATTCTTTTTGGCGTTGTCTTTGGTCTTATCCTTGGGCTTATTTGTCTAGGGGCAAAGCGTCTTGGGTTTAGGCTTTCATTCTTTGTAAAGGATTGATTTTTTGCTGCATTTTTGGTTGTTCCTTGGTTTTGCTTATGAGGGTGCGGGGTAAATGGATATCGCGTGGGGTATTTTTATTGAAGTTTCTGGTGTTGGGTGGCGTTGTTGGAGCTGTTGTTGGATTGGCGCATGTGGGCGCCAAGCATATGGGCTGGAGCACGCATTGGTTCTTGAACGATGGGGGGCTGGGCACTATTGGACTTGTTCCTTTTTTTGTTTTGGAGGGGGTACGGTGTGTGCGTGTACTGTTGGGGGGCTTAAAAAGAATGAGCATTTTTCTTTTCCACGGGCGTGATCTTTGATGTTCTTTCTGTGAGGGGTATTTGATGTCGAACGATGTGATGTTTTGGCTGTTGTCTTGGTTTTTCTGCTTTTTTGCTCTGGCCTTGGTTTTTATTTATAAGGGAGCAAAGCGTCGCTCTGTTACAGGGTGGATGTTTTGGAGATGGGTGGTGCTTTATGGCGCCCTTGCCACCTACCTTGGTTTTATTTATGTGGGCATGGGCCGGCGCACTGTTGACGGGGAGCTGCTCTTGAAGGGGGTGGTGTTTTCTTGCATTTTTGCAACTGTTCTTGGTTTGGTGCATTTGGGCGTCAAGAGTATGCCTGTTGCTTGGCAAGTTTTCTTGAAGGCGGTTATGTTTTGTTGCATGATGGGCTTTATCCTGTGGTTTGCTGCTGTGGGCGTCAGGGATATGGATAGCATAAGGGCGGTATTCTTAAAGGGATTGCTCTTGTCTGTATTGTTGAAAGTGCTCTTGGGGTTCTTTATACGCGAGCAAAGTGATACGGTGTTACAGAGGTTGTTGCGTGCTTTGAATTTTGTGCTGTTTTTCTGCATTTTGGCACCAATCCTTTGTTTTACCCGTCTGGGAGCAGAGAATCTAGGGTTGAGCTGGCTTTGGTTCTCGGATGAGAGGGTGTTGCCCTTTATTGTTGGATTTTTTTCTCCTTTGATTTATCAGGGTGTAAGGCGTGCGCGTGTTCTATGGGCTTGGTTCTTAAAGTAGGGGGTGTTTTTTTGTCTCATGGGTGTGATCTTTAATGGGCTTTCTGTGAGGGGTATTGATGTCGAACGATGTGATGTTTTGGCTGTTGTTGGTGTTTTCCTACCTTTTTATTATTGTCGTTATTGGTACTTATAAAGTTTCCAAGCGCTTCGATATTCCGTGGTGGCGGGCGGCGTTTTATTGTATTTTTGGTGTTTCCCTCTTTTGAAGGAAGTGCTGTTTTACGGCATTTTAGGAGTCGTCCTTTTTTTAGCTCTTGTGGGGATGGAGAATATGGACATACCATGGGGACTATTGTCCTTGATGGGGCTGGTGTTTGCTGCATTGTTGGAGTGGTTTTTGATTTTGCATATGAGGGGGTGGCGAGATGGGGTGGTGACGCATTGTTTGTGGTTATTGAAGGGGGTGGTGTTTTGCGCCGTTGTTGGAGCGATCTTTTTTTGTTTGCCTTTGGGAGCAGAGAAACTAGGGTTGAGCGGGCTTTGGTTCGCGAATGAGAGGGTGTTTTTCGTCATTTGTGGATTTATCCTTCCTGTTGTTTCTATGGGAGCAGGGCGTGTGCGTGTGAAAGCGGAGGCGTTTTTAAAGAGAGTGGGGTTTATGGGGTATTACAGATAACGTCGAGGGAATGATTGTTCAAAAGAACAGCGATAGCGGTAGGTTTGGGGATCAAACCAAAGCCCTATTTTGCCTTCAAAATCACCAGAACGTTGTTTGGCAATATTCATAATAACGCCGGGGCGTTTGGCTAAATCTGCTTTTTCTTGTGCGAGAGAGGCGGCAAAGATTTTGTCTTCTAACGGTCGATTGCGCCAAATGGTGATGATGTTAAAGGCATTGGCGCCAATCTCTGAGGCGCCTTTAATGTCTTCTGTGCTGGGGATATCTTTATCCAGACCGCTTTTGCGGGCATGGGCGACAAGGTGAATGTGCACACTGTTTAAAACAGCCCAATCAACCATTTTATAAACGGCTTGTTCTTGTCTTGCATAATCATCAGAGGCAATGCCAAGCCGCATGAGACTGTCGATGATAAATTGATCGCAGCCATAGCGTGCACGACAATAGTCAAAGACATCAAGCAAGGTGTCAACGCTTGATTTGCCAACATGCTCATAAAGAATAAGCCCTTCGTCTAAAAAATGAAGAATCCGTTCAATTGTCTCTTTTGTAGGCTGTTCTAAGCCGCCCGTTTGTTTGGTTAAACGGCGAAGTGATTGTTCTCCTTTCATTTCTAGAGACGCTAAGCAAAGGCGACTCTTTTGTGCAATCCAATGGGGAATACAGTCTGATAATAATTGGCTTTTACCTGCACCACTCGCACCACTCCAGAGCGTTAATTCTGCTGGGCGGAAATGCAATTTGTCCTTCAGTTTAGGATAGGGAACCGTATAACCAAGATGTTTTTCAGGCTCTGGCCAAAAAAGCCCAATCACTTGATCTTTATAGTCTGAGGCGCGCCGTAAACCTTCTGGGGCAAAGCTTTGTGCTGAGGAAAAGGCGGCTTTTATGGTGGCTTTATCAATCCCTGCGGTTAAACAGTCATTGGCATCTTTAAGGGGTAAACGGACACGGTAGCAACGGTGGCGTCCAAGCCTGCTGGCAATCTCACGGGCTGCTTCTTCTCCGGGCTTGTCCATATCGGTGGCTAAAAAAATCGTTTCAAAAGATTCTAAATGATCAAATTCATTTTCAATCCAGTTGTGTTTGCCTCCACTGCCTCCTCCAAAGGGAACAGAGACCGCCGGATATCCATAGGCGGCTAAGGATAGCGCATCAATTTCTCCTTCAGTGATAACAATGATACGGTTTGTTGAAGAAAAAATGGGGAATGGCGCCTGTTGGAGCGCATGCGTGGGTGCCTGTTGGTGTGTGTGTGTGGAGGTGGGGTTGGTTGAGGCAGTGTTTTGGGATGCCTGTGTAGAGGCGGGGTTGGTTGAGGGGGTGTTTTGGGGCGCTTGTGTAGAGGTGGGGTTGGTTGAGGGGGTGTTTTGGGATGCCTGTGTGGAGGTGGGGTTGGTTGAGGGTACCTGCTGAGGTGTGTGTTGGAATGCTTGCTGGGGTGCGTGCGTGGGTGCCTGCTGGGGCGCCTGTGTGGAGGTGGGGTTGGTTGAGGGTACCTGCTGAGGTGTGTGTTGGAATGCTTGCTGGGGTGCGTGCGTGGGTGCCTGCTGGGGTGTGTGTTGGGGTGCCTGCTGGGGCGCCTGTGTGGAGGTGAGGTTGGTTGTGGCGGTGTTTTGGGATGCTTGTGTGGAGGTGGGGTTGGTTGAGGGTACCTGCTGAGGTGTGTGTTGGAATGCTTGCTGGGGTGCGTGCGTGGGTGCCTGCTGGGGGGTGTGCGGGGATGCCTGTGTAGAGGCGGGGTTGGTTGAGGCGGGGTTTTGGGATGGTTGTGTGGAGGCGGGGTTGGTTGTGGCGGTGTTTTGGGATGCGTGTGTGGAGGTGGGGTTGGTTGAGGGTACCTGCTGAGGTGTGTGTTGGAATGCTTGCTGGGGTGCGTGCGTGGGTGCCTGCTGGGGTGTGTGCGGGGATGCCTGTGTAGAGGCGGGGTTGGTTGAGGCGGTGTTTTGGGATGCTTGTGTGGAGGCGGGGTTGGTTGTGGCGGTGTTTTGGGATGCTTGTGTGGAGGTGAGGTTGGTTGAGGGTACCTGCTGAGGTGTGTGTTGGAATGCTTGCTGAGGTGCCTGTTGGAGCGCCTGCGTGGAGGCGTGGTTTGTGGGGTAAAGGGCTTGCCAACCAAATAAAATCGGTTCACATTGGGAGGCTGTTGGTTTGGTTTTTGCTCCCGTTTGCGCAAGCCGTTCTTTGACTAAAGCAAGGGTGCCATCGGGTTTATAAAAGGGAAAAATGATTTTTTCGCCATCTTCTCCTATGCGGTAACGCTTTATAATCTCTAGAGGAATGCGGCGTTCTTCATGGAGATAGGTTTTTACAAGATTCTGCGGGCTCTGCCCTGTAGGAACCGGTGGACGGCGATAGGAACGATGGGGCGCCATAAAGGGTTTGGGGCGTGTCAGATTGAGAGTCGCGCGTGCTTCTTCTAAGGCTTGAGAGAGGCTAATGCCTTTGACTTCACACCAAAGGTCTAAAAGATCTCCTCCTGTGCTTTCTGCAAAATCATACCAAAGTCCTGCTTTGCTGCCGCTTAAGCAAATCGATAAACTTTGACCAGCTTCACCACGTGTGTTGCCTACAATCCAATTGTTGCCTCGTTTGTGCCCTTGGGGAAGAAGCATTTCTGCTATTCTATCGGCTTGTGAGATAAGTTTTTGTTTGATTTCAAAAATTGTGCTCATGGTCATTCGTGATATTATTGTCGTTTTTCTCAAGATGTGGGAGGTGAGAATTCTGTTTTTGCTGTTCTCACCATTCGATCTGATCGTAAAGTCCCGTGGTGCTATGGGGCTTGCCAGTTTACTTTGAGAGCTTCTTTGCCGCTCTTTTCTTGCTAATAGTCGCGAAACTTCTTGGCTTGCCAATGGGCTTGACTCTCACTCAAACCTTTTTGAAATGGCTGTGTTGATGTTTGTTTGCCAAGAGCATGGGAAGTGGCGCCTTGAGAAAAGGAGGAAGGTGGAAAGGAGGAAGGATGCAAGAAGGTGGGGCGGATGCCTGTGAGGGTGTGGTGCATGCTGGAGTGTCCTGTTGGGGAGGTGTTGGGGCATGTGTTGGGGTGCCTGTGTGGGAGGGGGGCCAAAGAGTTTGCTTTTCATTGAAGTTTTTTTTGAAGCTGCTGTGTTGGTGTCTGTTTGCCAAGAGCATGGGAAGTGGCGCCTTGGGAAAAGGAGGAAGGTGGAAAGGAGGAAGGATGCAAGAAGGGTGGGGTGGATGCCTGAGGGGGTGGTGCATGCTGGAGTCCTGTTGGGGTGTGTATTGGGGTGTGTGCGGGGGGTGCCTGTGGGGGGGCCTTGCGTGGGGAGAACGCTTTTGTGATGAGAGCAAAATGGGTGATGTTGTCTCGTTTTGCTGTGTGAATCGCCTATCCAAATGTTGTTTTGCCGCCTTTTGTTTTGTTCTGTGTTGTTTTGTCCGATGCTGTTGTGGTTTTGAAGCATTTTTATCCCCGCGCTTGCTTGAAAAATACGTTGTTTGTGTGATGTCAAAAATTGTCGTTATAGTTGATCAAACTGCGGTAAAGCGTGTCGTTGTTCTCAGAGGTAAAAGATGAGGAGCCTCCCTGTTTTTGCTGTTCTTGCCGTTCGATCTCACGGCGAAACCAGTTGCGCCATGTGGCTTGCCAGTCTACTTTGAGAGCTTCTTTGCCGCCTTTGGCTTGCCAATAGTCGCGAAACTTCTTTTCTTGCCAATGGGCTTGGCTTTCACTCAAGCCTTCTGAAACTGCCGCCTTGATGTCTGCTTGCCAATGCTCAGGAAGACGATGCCCTTTGGTAACTGAGGTTGTGTTTTTTTTGTTGGTGCAAAGCGGGATGGAGGCAGGAAGATTGCTGGGGGGAAGAGTGGTGGCGGATTTTGTTTTTTCCCCCGTGACAATTTGCGCGATAGGGGCGGGAGTGAACTCGGCTTGGGGAGCGTTTAAAGGGGAGGCATTTTTTTGCTCCGCTTCTGCTTGGGCAGGCAAAGGGAGAGGTGAATCAAGAGCCGATAAGGGTGATGGATGATCGCTTTGTTCAAAGTTCTCTTCGCAGGAAAAACAAGGTTCTGTCTCATCAAACAAAATTTTCTTTTCTAAAACACCGTAAGGTGTTTCCTTTTCTTCTGCCTTTTGAGCTTTTGAGTTTTGTGCAACATCTTTTGGACTTTCGTTAAGCAGTTGTTGCATCTCTGCATTGATTTTCTTGCGTTTTTTTGCCGAAGAACGACCCGCAAAGGATTTTTGTTCAAGCAATTTTTCACGCTCTTGAAAAACATTTTCGCAACGCTTGTTCCATAATCCATTGGCTAAATTTAAAATCTTACCCTCTTGGATGAGCATCTCTAAAACATTAACAAAAGTTCGCTTGTCACAACCACAAAGACGCGCTAAACGTTCTTTCGATATTTCTAAAGGTCGTCCACGGGCATACATTTCATTGAGAAGAATCGTATAGATTCCAATTTCGTGTGCGCGCATCCCACGTACACCTCCTAGAAAGTCATTTTGATACCAACAAACATATGGAAGCCTAGACGATTCATAATGAGGAGTTTCTTGTTGATTAGCGTGTTTCATACTGCAATCTACTTTCTTCTTTTTTATACATTTTTATTGATGATAAAAGCTCAAATAAGGATTTAACTTGTGTTGCTTTTGGCTCTGTTCAATGATGACTAGAGGCTTCTTTACGATGCTTATAAATGATTGGCTGTGCTTGAAGCGCATGCAAACTTACGATTTAAGATTGCGGTGATGGAAAAAATAAAGAATACCACACATTCTCAACGTACTTGCTTTTGGGCAGAAGCTTTGGAGGTGGTCTTTTATATCCGGTAGGGTGGTTAAAGTGTTTTTATGATCTAAAAATAAAAAAAAATTCCCCCTAAAAAGTAAAATTTGTTTCCTTAATTTTATCCTTTTTAGAGGATAATGCAAGCCCGTTTTATAAAAAGGACGTGTTTTTTTAAAAAGACGCGCTATATGGTGAAATTATGAATATCGATGGTTGGCGTCAAAGATTAAGAATCGCTTTGGAAAAAAGTGGGCGGTCAAAAAGATCTATCTCCCTCGCTGCCGGTAAAGGCGCGGGGTACCTTCATTCTATTCTTTCTGAAGGAAAAGAACCAACAATCGAATCTCTCTCGCGAATTTGTCACGAAATTAATATCAGTATGAATTATATTCTTTACGGGAAAGGGGCTAGCCCTGAAGATAAAGAATTTATAGAGCTTATTTCGAAACTCTCTCCGCAAGAGAGACAGGCGATTTTGACTCTTTTGCGGCGGCCAATTGACGAAGCTTCAAAATAACTTCCTTCTGTGCTTTTGAGTCAAGGCGACTCCAGTGTTTTATTAATATTATGTCACTCATTTTATCTCTCCTGTGTGTTTATAATTGCAATTTTGTAAGAACAAATAGAGAACAACAAAGGGGCATGAGAGGAACAAAGAATAATAGATTTTTCTTTACATATGTCATTTGAACCCCGTAGATATTTAAAATATATCTTTTATGAAGGATAAAATGGTTGACATCTCTCCTATAGAGGATATAAGACTAACGCTATATTTAGTCTTGTCAAGACAAGGCTATGCTTTATCAACTATCTAAAGGGGGAAATCATGAAAAATATTTCATTCGTTAAAGAGGATGAAATCATTGTCGTTTTATGCGAAGAGGAAAATCCTTGTACTTATGAAGGACCAATCGACGAAATCGAAGAAGTGCTCGAACTGATTGAAGAATGTGAAACTGTTTATAGAGTTTTACGACTCGATCTGACAACTTCTCATGCTGAAGATATTACGGAACAAATGGCGGATTTTTATGTCGAAAATCATGAAATAAATGAAGAAAATACACAATTGCAGCCCTTCATTTTGAATAGTGAAGCTTATCATGCTTGTTTAAATGAAAGAGCGGCTTGCGATTATGAAGATAATCTCTATGGCTCTTATGAAAAACAGCATCGTTTACGCCCATGTGATGTCTTGACAGATTATTGGTGGTAAACATGCCAAGTTATCTCAAGACTTCTTATCAAGGGATTCCGCTTTATTATGCTGGAAATATGCGAAATTTAATCAGACTCGAACCACAAAAACACAACGCTATACTTTTTATATCGCAAGAGGTGGCTCAGTCTATGGCAAAAAAATTGGAGGAAGAATATTGCCGCCATGATTTTTCCGTAGTGCAGTAGCAGGGTTGAAAGAGAGAACACCCGAAGGGGCAAGTGGTTTTTTTATTGAGGAGAAAATATCACGCGTTATGCTTTCGTTCTTGGGAGGGAAGCTTAGGGGAGCCGCTTGGGGGAGAGCTTTGCGGGGATTTTCTTAGCCGATATGGAAAGGGGGGTATGAAGAAAAGAGCCTATATATGAGAAATTGCGGGCGCTTGTGTGGGGGGAAGTTGCTGGCTGGTTCATTGGGGGGATAAGGCAATGGTGGGGCAGGTCGTCATTCAGTGACTTGGAGTGACACGGAAAGCATGCTGGAGAACAAAAATGAAGGCTTAGGGGGAAGAGAAGCAGCAGTACAGACAGGTTCCAACCTATAAAAAGGCAAGTTCAAGGGGGAAAAGAGCCGGTTTTTGTGTTTTTGCGGCACGCAAGTAGGGAGCTTGGAATGATACGTAAAGCATGCTGGAAAATGGAAGGAGGTGTTTGACGGGGGAGGTCGTTAAAGCTTGTTTAGACGTATTGGGACACGTGGGGGGGGCTTTGGGGTGCTTTTGTGTTGAGTGCTGGGAGAGCGCAATGATGGGCCCAAGTGCTTTTTCATTGTGGTGACAATGGTGTGCGTTATGCTTTCGTTCTTGGGGGGGACGACTTGGGGGGCTTAGCTGATATGGAAAAGGAGGGGATGAGAAACTTGTGGGGAGGAGGGATGTTGGGGGGAAGCTTGTTGGGGAAAATGTTGGTGGTTGGCTGGTTAAGAGGGAGGACGAGTGGGGGGAGGAGGAGAGCTTGAAGCGTATGCAAGGCATATGCTGGAGGGGAGATATGAGGTGTGGAAAGGGGGGCATGAAGAAAAGAGCCTATATATGAGGAATTGCGGGCGCTTGTGTGGGGGGAAGTTGCCGGCTGGTTCATTGGGGGATAAGGCAATGGTGGGGCAGCGGGTTATCCAGTGGGGTTGGAGCGATACGGAAAGCATACTGGAGAACAAAAATGAAGGCTTAGGGGGAAGAAAAGCAGCAGTACAGACAGGTTCCAACCTATAAAAAGGCAAGTTCAAGGGGGAAAAGAGCCGGTTTTTGTGTTTTTGCGGCACGCAAGTAGGGAGCTTGGAATGATACGTAAAGCATGCTGGAAAATGGAAGGAGGTGTTTGACGGGGGAGGTCGTTAAAGCTTGTTTAGACGTATTGGGACAACGGGGGGCTTTGGGGTGCTTTTGTGTTGAGTGCTGGGAGAGCGCAATGATGGGCCCAAGTGTTTTTTCATTGCGGTGACAATGGTGTGCATTATGCTTTCGTTCTTGGGGGGGCGACTTGGGAGGGGCTTAGCTGATATGGAAAAGGAGGGGATGAGAAACTTGTGGGGAGGGGGATGTTGAGGGGGGCGTTTCCAACAGCTTTTGTGATTTCAGCAGCACAATATTTAAGGATGCTGTCATTCTTAGTGGGGAATGCATCTTAAAAGATATGAATGTTTCAAAGAGAATATGTTGCAAAAAAACACCTTAAAGATGAAGGGGAGAAATACTATGCCAATCATTATCGATTGTATTCAAGGAACAGAGGAATGGCAGCAAGCGCGTAATGGTTTGATTACGGCTTCGTTGTTTGAGATGGTTATGGCACGAACAAAACAAGGGCAAAAAACGTCACGCTATCAGAGTGTGATGATGAAATTGGCGGGAGAAAGAATTACAGGAAAAACTGTTGATGAAGGGGCAACACTTTCTATGCGACGTGGAACTGAATTAGAACCAATCGCGCGACAGCTTTATGGGAAACTGACACATACAGAACCTGAATGTATTGGCTTTGTTTTGGCTGATGATCGCGGACAAGGATTTTCTCCCGATGCTTTTGTGGGAAAAAATGGATTGTTGGAAATTAAAACAAAAAAACCTGAAATTTTAATTCCTCATTTCATGCAAAAGGGCTTTCCAGCAGAACATAAAGCACAATGTCAAGGAGGGTTATGGATTTCTCAACGCGAATGGGTGGATTTAATGCTCTATTGGCCAAATATGCCACCTTTGATTAAACGGGCTTATCGTGATGAAGCGTATATTTGCAAGCTTGAAAATGAAATTAGCCGTTTTAATGAGGCGTTGGAGAAGATGGTACAGCAAATTAAATCGGTTGAGACAGGTTTTCATATAAGAACAGAAATTGCTTTGAAGGAGGGAGAAGAAAGGGTGCTTGGAATGAAGACAAGACGTATGCTGGAGGGCAAAACAAGAATGAGACGGGGTGGGAAGGGATCTTGTGTAGCGTTGAGGAGAGGCAAAGTTCTATAAAAAGGAAAGAGCAGAGGGGGAAAAGAGCTGGTTTTTGTGTTGGAGGAGGGTGCCAAACAAGGGGGCGCAGGGAAGCAGGGAGCATAGCGAACTTTAGGGGACAGGAATGTGAAAGGCATGGTGGGAAAATGTGGGAAGAAAGGGTGCTTGGAGCGCATGCAAGGCGGCGCGGTATGCTGGAGGGGAAAACGAGAATGGGAGTAAGGCTAAGTGTTCAGAGGTATGGAGGCTGTGATTTTGGGTGCTTTTGTGGTGAGTGTTGGGGGGGGAGCCGCAATGAAAGGGCTGAGTTGCTTTTTCATTGTGGTGACAATGGTGTACGTTATGCTTTCGTTCTTGGGGGGAGAGAGCTTTGCGGGGGCTTGGGGGATTTTCTTAGCCGATATGGAAAAGGGGGAGATACGCGGCTTTGGGAAGAGAAATGTTGGAGCGGGATGAGGAGGAAATGGTGGGGATGAAGGGGGCAGGTCGTTATCCTGTGACTTGGAGTGACACGAAAGCATGCTAGAGAACAAAAATGAGGTTTAGGGGGAAGGGAAGCAGCAGTACAGACAGGTTCCAACCTATAAAAAGGCACGTTCAAGGAGGAAAAGAGCCGGTTTTTATGTTTTTGCGGCACGCAAGTAGGGAGCTTGGAATGATACGTAAAGCATGCTGGAAAATGGAAGGAGGTGTTTGGCGGGGGAGGTCGTTAAAGCTTGTTTAGACGTATTGGGACAACGGGGAGCTTTTGGCCGCTTTTGTGTTGGGGGGGGCGTGTTCGGGGGTGCGATGAAAGTCCCCCCATGATGGCGAAGTTGCCGGACAAGTGCTTTTTCATTGGAGAGGAAATGGTCCTTGTGGTACTTTTGTTCATTAAGAAAGAGTCGTTTGAGGGGCGTTTTTTTTTAGCCGATATGGGAAAAGGATGTAGGGGCATGAGAAAAAGTCTGTGTGGAGTCAAGTGGGCTTGTTGGGGAAAAGATTGGGGGGCAGGTTGTGGAAAAAAATAGAGGGGTGTAGGAAACGGGAGAATAAGAAAAGAACGGATAGAGACATTATAATCTTTATGTTTTTCTACACTACCTTGTTATAGAAAATCAAAAATGACCACACCTTGTGAATTCACTGTGGGGCTGATCTTAAAGCTCTTCAAAAGCACTGATCAATAGATACTTCTCCATATAACTTTGATAAATGATATTAGTATGATCCCGAAGATAAATGCACCAATATTTACCAAATATCCTTTTATACTGATGAAAATTAATAACCCTATACTTATTATTCCTAGTGGTATATTCCACGTAAAAAACGAAATTATATAACACATTATAGGTATTATTCCACAAATAATGAAAATTACATTCATGATACTACCAATTACATGCTCGGTATTATCTTGTCGTCTGTTCTCTTGCTTTCTACTAATTTCAGAAGCCTTGTCATTATCTTTAAAAGTTTTATGATAGAACTGATTGTAAGCAGCTCTCTTTTGAGGATCTTTAAGAACTTCATAGGCTTCACAAATTTTTCTGAATTTTTGTTCTGCTTCGGTACTAGAATTATGATCAGGGTGGTATTGCAGAGCTAATTTACGAAAAGCAGATTTTATCTGTTTATCGTTGCATGCGTAGCTTACACCAAGAATTCCATAATAATCGTCTTCATTTACTATCATTAAATACAGCCACTTTGTGTATTGCTCTTATTTTATAAGATCGTTTAATTGATCTCTTTTGAATGTATCGACATGTGTTATTTTTATGTTAAAAATATGGTGAAAATTGTATTGAGTGGCATGGCTGTACTTGGGGCTATTGTCTCTAAATGAGAGGAGATACAGTTCAAAACGCTTAAAAATGCAGGGTGTTTTTAATATTTTAGAAATATTTTTTTACAAAAATAGATTAAAAGAGAGACGATAAATCAAATGTAAAAGGGACGGCAATAATAGCCAAGGTTGTCATTATTGTAAATAAACAGGCAGAAACCTTAAATCTAAAACGCCAAAGTAAACTTATGGGAACAGACATTATCGTTGTTATTATGAATGCTACGATAAACCATTGCAGGAATAAGTTCATTATATTAATTTCATTATTAAAACGATTTTGTTTTAGTTCTTCCTCTGAAACACAATCGATAATAGAAAAGCCATAATAAACAGGAAATTTTCCACCTGGACAAGCGCTAACAGAAAATTGTTCAAGCTCTAACCATTCTCTTTCGCGTTCTTTTTCTAATAGCTTCTTTTTTATTTTCTGTCTTATATATTCTTTTGAAATACAATTGATCGGAGAAGTACTTCCAACAAAAAGACCATCTGTTGTACATCCACTCGTTGTATGATGCGTAAATAAAACAGCGCTTATTACGATAGCGAAGAAAATAAAGTGTTTAAACATAAGGTATTTATTGTCGTTTGTTTCTGATGAGCTTTTATAAGTCATTTCTGTTAAATAAATCAATATGTGTTATTTTTGTGTTGGTAAAATACAACAAATTGTATGATAACGTTACTGTACTTTGGCACTCTGTATCTAAAGATGGCGATAGATAGTTCAAAACGCTTGAAAATACAGGGGACCCTTTGAGAAGCACTTTTCATAAAGTTATGGAATGAATAGATCAAAGTTTATGGTAATTTTGTATATTCTATGATAACTTTGTATAAGATCTCAATTTCATGATCAAGTTTCTCAAGTTCTTTCTTGTTTTTAGCTATACGCTCTTGATATGTCTCTATGTGTTTCATAAGGTTTGAGAGATGTGTATGCTTATGAGAGTGTTTTGCTTCATTCACATGTCGCATTGCATCTATTTCTAATTCTATAAGGGTGCACAGAGTATTAAATACATGATGTCGTTTTTTGATTATATTCTGCCATTTTTTTATTATATTGACATGTTTTTCATAGAGCGGTTGCGATAACTGCTGCTTGTTTTCCAAAAAAAATGTTTTTTCTATCCAGAGAATTTGGTAGAATTTTTCTTCCCACCAGCGACTTCCATTAACAAGGAAAATGCGGAAGAAACTCTCTCTTTCTGTAATTTCTTTTGAAGAGAACACTTCATTCGAATGAGTATATCCCTTTGAAGAATAAAAAAGATGCGTTGTTAAAAGAGCGATAATTAAGACGCTTCTCAATAAAGACTGTTTAATTAACATTGTTTTTTATACCCTCTTTGTGCCTGATTATAGTCATTGTGAGGGGGGCTTAATGGTTCTTTAGAAGTATTTTGAAAGGCATTTTATGATCCGTTTAAAGATTTTTTAAATACTGCTTCCATTTTTCAAAAGTGCTATATCTTACGGGCGGTTTTACATTTTCTTTGGGCATCATGGCAAGGTATACCTCTCTAGCCATAACGCACATTGTTGCTGTGTTTCTAAAACGAGTGAGTTCATTGCCTATTATGAGCAGCTCTGTCTGGAGAGTTTGTTCTTTTCGACTAATGCCATTAGGGGAATCCAAAAATTTTTCTGCGTACGCAAACATTGGATCATCAAAGTTTGTTTCAAACTTTGCTTTGAGGAAAATATTTTCTATATAATCCCAATTTTTCCTGTATTTCATCCCGTTAGCTTTAAAATCCTTCAGTCTTGTTGGTAAGTCGTTAAAGGTAAGTGTGGGCATCGTTTTATCACCTTGCCATAAATCAAAAAAACGTCCACAAAAAACAAGCAATATGTGATAATGTTTAAAAATATTGAATTCTGGAGGATTACTGGGCAATGTTATTAAATGCCTCCAAAATTGACTTTTGTCATGGGGTATGTCTACAGTCCATTCCATATACGCTTTTAAATATTCTACCTCTTTTTTTGCTTTTTCTAATTTCTGAGAATATGCTAAAGGAGTGTAATTTTCATGGACATATTTTTGGTAAAGCCTATCGTATTCAGCAAGGTCGCTTACTTGAGTACAACCCAATAATATGAATACAGAAAAAAACGTTATAAATATTATGACGTACGTTCTGAATAATAATTTCATCATTTTAACTTTTAATGATTATCATGAATATTTAATTGATTTCTGTTAAATAAATCAATATGTGTTATTTTTGTGTTGAAAATATACGTAAAAACGTATTTAATAAAAATGGTTATAATGATCATAATGTGTCTAAATAAAGGTGTGGTACTGGCTAAAACCCCGCATATGTGGGGTTTTAGCTTATTGGAGGAGGTATGACAGCAGAAAATATAAGGGGATCTGTAGCCAAAATGGTTGTCCTAGGGTGGGGAGAGTGGGGAATATCCAAAATACTCCAAATGAAATATACTTGTTCTTGTACATTCACGCACTTGTTTTAATAAAGATATCTCGCTCTAAGCTCATTTCACAGCCATTTCATGCCTGGCGTTCGTAAATTTCATACTGGCGCTTGTGAATAATATCGTGAGGGGTATAACGGTCAAGCCCCGTAGATTATAAAGTCCGTAGATTATACCCCCAGAGATTATAAACATTGCGCACCCTATCTTACTTTATGAAAAAGTAAGTTGGTACTATTGGGGCCCGTTGCCAAAATTGCGGCATGGGCTGTAGCTCTTGAGACGATTCATAATCTCGTTTACTGGGAGGCTTCTTACGAAGAGATATGCTTTTCTTGGAAAGTTTCTCGCCATACGGATCTTTCTGCTTGTGAAGTGTAAGCGAAGAGGGGTGATTGATTTCAATAGAACAGAGGGAGAGAGCTTTTCGCTCTTGGGGCTCTTATGCAAGACGAATAACGCTATCCGTATCAATCAAAGTATTCGTATAAAAAAGATGCGTGTTGAAAGAGGGAGGCTTAGAGCACGTGGAAAATCATAGTGTATAAAATTGGTAATGAGGGATCTTCTTTGAAAAGGCAGGCTCTCAATTTTCTGCCATATGGGATGTCTGGTATATGGGGATGCCTGTCATATGAGATGTTTGGTATATGGGATGTTTGCCATATGGGAGCGTGGGGTGCTTAGTGAAAGCTTCACTGTGGAGGGGTATCACTGTTTGTTTTTTTTTCTTTTGGTAAGGGGTGGGGAGAATGGGAAAGGCGTTGAGAGGAGGTTCTGGAAATGGCTCTGTTAGATTTGTTGTAAATGACGAATAGGATCGATGAAGCTTATTCTAATTTTTACAGGGAATGCTTGTGTTGCTTGAGGTGGATAGAGAGGCTGGAAAGATAAGATTATGGGTTTGGAGGCGGCTAAAGGTATCAATGGGATATGTTCAAACAATGAGTTTATAATAATTCATTATTGAGATTCAATTTGAATTTCAATGAGAGCCCGAAATAGTGTGAGATGTTCTTATTTCAACCCTTCTTATTCAGACGCTCTTATATTGAATCAAGTAAAATCGTTTGTTTGCATATTACAAACAGGGTGAGCTTGTGGGGAAAAATATTCAAGAAATAAAATATTGAAAAAATAAAAATGCCTATACCGTCTCAAGTGCTAAGAGCTGTTGCAATAGTGAGGCTTGGCAAAGAGAAGGAGTAAAGGGGGACAATCTTACAGAAATGAAAGAGAGGGGAGGCAAGGAAAGAGGGGGGAGGCAAGGAAAGGGGAGGGAGGCAAGGGGTGGGGGATATTCTTTGGGGGGCGGTCAATTTCAAAAGCCGTTCGTAAGGCATTTTAGAGATTAAGCGTGGCATTGAGGCTCTTGATTTTGAAGCTACTGATTTTGAGGCTATTGAAGCGCATGGTTTAAAGGATGGAGGATTTGATGAAGCCGATGAAGGTTGGGGGAAAAGATTTAGGCTTATAGGGAAGACTTATAAGGGCAAGAAGAGAGAGGCAAAAGAAGAATAAAATGGTGCTGCGAGAGAGGATTGAACTCTCGACCTCTCCCTTACCAAGGGAGTGCTCTACCACTGAGCTACCGCAGCCCTTTTCAATCTTTGCGCTGTCTTGTGCCATATTGTCAGAAAATAGGCAAGAGAACATTTGTATATTCTTGCAAGAAAACGTATCTTATGTCATGACATATGTTTCTTATATGCTTAAATATTTAAGGTTATGAGTTGCTTGGATAGAAGCTCAACACTGTTTAAAAGGTTGCGCAATGACACAAATGCATCAAAAACAAAAACAAAATGAAATTAATCATCAAGATGAAAAAGCAAAACGACGTCAAGAAAGATTGGCACAACAATTGCGTCAAAACCTGAAACGTCGAAAAGAGCAAAGCCGAAAAAGAGCACAACCAGAGCTCTAAAATGCAAAAAGCTCTAAAATGCAAAAAAATGTTTTTTAGTAAATTTTTGCAACCAAACTTCTCAATAATTTGTTCTCATAGTTAGAATGCGTTCTAAAACGATTAATAAAGCATAACTTCCCGAAGGGGGACAATCCTTTGGAAGGGCAGGCACAAAGGAAAAGAGGGAAAACACGATGGATTCTATTCAAATTGTTGGGGGAGAAAAACTTCAAGGAACAATTCCTATTTCTGGAGCAAAAAATGCTGCATTGCCTCTTATGATTGCGGCGCTGCTTACAGAAGAAACGCTCACTTTAGAAAATATTCCGCATCTGGCCGATGTTGAATTGCTTATTCGTATTCTCAATAATCATGGTGTTGGATATGCCGTTGATGGACAAGAGTTTAACGATGAATGTGTGAATTCAAGAACAATTCATTTTACGGCGCAAAAAATAGCTACAACACGGGCGCCATATGAACTGGTGAAAAAAATGCGTGCAAGCTTTTGGGTTATCGGACCACTGCTTGCACGATGCGCAGAGGCTTATGTTTCGCTTCCTGGAGGATGCGCTATTGGAACAAGACCTGTCGATTTTATCCTTGAGGGACTTAAAACTTTAGGCGCACAGATTACTATCGAAAATGGATATGTTCATGCAAAAGCGCTAAAGGGGTTAAAAGGTGCTCACTATCGTTTCCCTAAAGTCACTGTTGGTGGAACCCATGTGCTGCTGATGGCGGCGACAATGGCAAAGGGAACAACCACTCTTGAGAATGCAGCTTGTGAGCCAGAAGTGACAAACCTTATTCGAACTCTGAATGCTATGGGGGCTCAAATAACCGGTGAAGGAACAACAACGCTTACAATTGAAGGGGTTAAAAAACTCAACGGTGCTAGAGTACGCGTTATTGCTGATCGAATCGAAGCGGGAACATATGCAATGGCTGTTGCTATGACGGGAGGAGATGTCTTTCTTAAAAATGCAAATCCTAATCATCTCACAAAAGTGCTTAAGGTGCTCCAAAAAACAGGACTCGAGATTCAAATAGAACCTCAAGGAATTCATATTAAGCGAAATCCAAAGAACACCAAAATTATGCCCGTTGATATTAAAACAGGACCTTATCCTGCTTTTCCAACTGATCTCCAAGCGCAATTCATGGCGCTCATGACACGGGCTGAAGGAATCGCGCATATTACAGAGACGGTTTTCGAAAATCGTTTTATGCATGTTCAAGAACTCAATCGCTTAGGAGCACAGATAAAGCTTGATGGGCAGACGGCAACTGTCTATGGAACAGAGAATTTGCAAGGGGCTCCTGTCATGGCGACGGATTTGCGTGCTTCTGTTTCTCTTGTGATTGCAGCATTGGCGGCAAAGGGAGAAACAATCGTCAATCGTGTCTATCATCTTGATCGTGGATTTGAGAGATTGGAAGAAAAATTGGCTCGTTGTGGTGCCAAAATTCAACGCATTACAGTGTAAATCTGTTAAAGAGAGTCGATATTTAGGGAAGTTTGGAGGAGGTTGTTTAGAGGAAGTTGCTTTTGAGTGGCATATTTTACGGTTGCGCTTTGGGGGAGGATAATGCTTAGCTCAGAGCTCTTTTCAATGGGGCGTTTTCTTTTGTGGAGAATTTTCGGCGGAGAATAATTTTCTCGAGCGCTCTTCAAGTTTCAAGGGCATGGCTTTTGTGGCTGTTTTTTTCTTTTCGGAATGGTTTTTCTTTGTGTAAAGTTTTGCTTCTCTAACTCTTGAGGAGGCTTGAGATTATTGTCTAAGTTTCGTTTACGGCGCTTATGACACGGGGTTGAGGAAACCGCGCGAAATTACAGAGACAGTTTTCGAAAATCGTTTTATGCATGTTCAAGAACTCAA